>NZ_CAPG01000045.1:0-45744 GCF_000321185.1 Bacillus sp. AP8 | reverse complement strand
GTGATTTTTTATCACTTTTCAGAGGCCCCTACATTTTATGTTAGAGCTTTTTTGTGTAACTGTGTTCTCACTTTCGTATTTACTTTACTATTGTTGATATATGGAATTAATATATTGATATTTAAAATGATTTTTTCTTTTTTTGACATATTTGTGAAATTTAGCTATTTTTGTTGAGCGTAGAAGGAATAACAAAAACTTTGTTGAAAGAATTAATATGGATGTTGAAATTGCTTTTCGATAAATTCAATTTCTTCTTTAAACTTGTCGTGTGTTGCTCGAAATACATTCTCGAAGACATCGCCAAGCTGTTGTTCAAATACTTTAATTCCCTCTCCAGTTATACCCCCTTTAACGCATACTTTTTCTTGTAGTGTAGGTAGTGAATAGTCACCGCTTTTTAACAAATCTCCTAAACCAATTAACATTTTCTCAGTTAGTATCGTTGCAGTTTTTTTATCCAATGACGTGACTTTAGTAGCGGCAAGAATAAACTCTTGTGCAAGATAGCTGAAAAATGCTGGACCACAGCTAACGATATCTGAGGATACTCGGGTTACTTCATTTGTAATTTCAATTTCTTCTGATATATTTGTAGCTATTTTTCGGATTGTATCCTTCCACTCTTCCGTACAATTGGCTCCAAAGGTTAATAATGTAACGCCTGATAGAACTTTATTCGTAATACTTGGAATAAAGCGTACGGTGCTGCAAGATAGAACAGTTTCTAATTGTTCAACGGAGATTGGACTTGTAATCGATACAAAACAGTGAGTTGGTTTTACCTTGTCCTTGATATCCTGATAAAATGGGTGCATTTCTTTTGGTTTCATACAAGTAAACAGTAGATTACTTGTTGAAACGATTTCGTCGACCGACTTGCATAATGTTACATTAGAATATTGCTTTTTAATTTCTTCAGCTTTTGCAAGTGTACGATTATATATATTTAAATCTGTTTCATCAACAGATTTAGATTTTAATAAGGCTTCTATTAGTATTGACCCCATGTTGCCTGTACCTATAATTCCTACTTTCATGAAATAATTCCCTCCTAGAACCATGTACTTCATAACAACATATGCTTGTTCGAGTAAATATATGCAAAAAATCAATCATAAGGAAGTGAAATAATGAAAATGCTGAGTGATAAAAAGCTGCTAGCTATTATAGGATTAGTTGTTGGATTAATCATAACAATCGTTATAATTGTTATGCCTAAAGAAGAAACGGCATTGGTAGAAGATTTTTCAAGACAAACGAATTCTCTTGAGGAAGATGATAGCGGGAAAAGTCAAAGTAATGAACTAGAAACGAAAGTAATGAAAGTGGATATAAAAGGGGCGGTAAAGCGACCAGGGGTGTATATTGCTCATACTGAAGATCGAATACTTGATGTTATAGAAAAAGCAGGTGGATTATCGGATGGAGCGGATAAGAATAAAGTAAATCTTGCTCAACGAGTTGAAGATCAAATGTTGATTTATGTACCATTAATTGGAGAGGTATTAGATCATGTATCTGTGCCCCAAGTGTCATCAGCTGGAGAAGGTGGAAAAGCTTCTACAAAAGTAAATATTAATACAGCTGATGAATCTGAACTACAAACAATAACAGGCATAGGTCCTTCGAAAGCAGCAGCTATTATTCAATATCGAACAGAGAATGGATCATTTAAATCGATTGATGATTTAAAAGAAATTAGTGGAATTGGAGAAAAAAC
Organism: Bacillus sp. AP8; assembly: GCF_000321185.1. Taxonomy (NCBI): domain Bacteria; kingdom Bacillati; phylum Bacillota; class Bacilli; order Caryophanales; family Bacillaceae; genus Bacillus; species Bacillus sp. AP8. Next base: position 44,021 of record NZ_CAPG01000045.1, on the reverse strand, counting down.
TTTTGAAAAGATGAAAGCACAAGTTTCCATCTGATAGAACATATCTACACAAGATCATGCAAACATTGTAGAATGAACTCAGACACAAATAAATATTTAAGCGGCAATAAAATTAAAGGAGAAAGTATAATGAAACGAATCAGTTGGCATCAATATTTTATGGCACAAAGCCATTTATTGGCATTAAGAAGCACATGTACACGTTTAACGGTTGGGGCTACAATTGTACGTGATAAACGAATTATCGCTGGCGGATATAATGGTTCTATAGCAGGTGGAGATCATTGTATTGATAAGGGATGCTATGTGATTGATCATCATTGTGTTCGAACGATTCATGCTGAGATGAATGCGTTACTACAATGTGCGAAATTTGGTGTCCCTACTGCAAATGCAGAAATATATGTGACACATTTTCCGTGCTTGCAATGTTGTAAATCAATTATCCAAGCAGGAATTAAGGCAGTTTATTATGCAGAAGACTATAAAAATCATCCTTATGCCATTGAATTATTTGAACAATCTGGAGTAGTCGTTGAGCATGTTCCATTTAAACAACAATTTCTTGATCCTGCTGAAGAAGAAAAGAAACAATTTGTGGGAGAGTTATTAGATGAGTTAAAAGAATTGAATATAGATGAAGAACAGTTTCAAGCTTTTCAAAAACAATCAGAGAAATTATTTAAATAAGATTATTAGGGGGGGAGATTTGTTTCATTTCTTCCACAGCGTAGTGTTATACTTCGGCACAGCTTAGATTATCTCGTAGCAGGGAATCATAGTTTGATTTCCTGCTAAGATGCTTCTTTGTTGGTCGGAAGTTTTACGAAATCATTTAGGTTATTGCTATTTCCTAATATGGTGTTCTTAATCGTTTTAAATATCGTTCTTTTTAAACTTACAAGTATTTCATTCGAGCTTCAATCTGTAATGATTATAGAGTCAGTAAGAACAGATAAAGAGGTGACCGTTTATGATTTCTTATTGGTCGTAGCTGCTATTTTAGGTGTTGCGACCTACTATTCGATATACACGTTATTTGCTATTCTTGTGTATCTTTTGCTCCTTTCTTACTATACCTCAAAAAAAGTTGTTTTTATCATAGTTTCAACGATCCTTCTTTTCGTAATCACTTCACATCTACATGCTTATCTTCAGAAAACTTCTCTATCTAATGCGACTACTCAAATGAATATTCGATTTCATGAGTTAATAAAAACGGATGGAAATATAATGCAATCTGTTGTAAAGACGGATAAGGGAGAGAAACTATTGCTTCGCTATACATTTAAATCTTTGCAAGAGAAAGAAGAGTTTGTTGAATCTTTTCAATTAGGTTCCGTTTGTTCTATATATGGTAATCTGGAGGTACCTGAGAAAAACCGAAATGTAAATGCTTTTAATTATCAACAATACCTAGCAAGTAAAGGCATACATTGGATTTTAAAGAGTAAACAGAATCCTTTGGATTTTTGTGAAAGAGATAAGAAAACCATTATTGAACATATAAAATATTTACGCTTAAAAGGTCTTCAGTATATAGAACGGAATTTTTCCCCTGAAACAAAAGGTTTTGCAGCCGCACTATTATTTGGAGATAGTGAATGGATTGCAGAAAAAACATATTCATCATATAAAAAGCTCTCTCTTGTCCATATATTAGCTATTTCTGGTTTACATGTAGCCATCGTGTCAGGGTGCCTGTTTTTTATGGGGATACGTATTGGCTTAACAAGACAGATGACGAAGATCATTTTATTACTTCTACTACCTATATTTTGTATTATTGCTGGTGGAGAACCTTCTGTTGTTAGAGCTTGTGTAACGGTTATGCTTTTTTTTACGCTATCTCTTTTTCGTGTAAGATGCTCTCCTGTTACTCTTCTAGGTGTTTTATTTCTTTTTTTATTGTTATTGAACCCTTTCTATATTGTACAGGTCGGTTTTCAATTATCCTTTTTCATTACTTTTGCTTTATTGATGAGCAAAAAGATCATCACGAGTTGGAAGAATAAATCAGTTATTCTTCAATCATTTATGGTAACTGTTATCTGTCAAGTATTCTCCTTCCCTATTCTTTTGTATTTTTTTCAGGAGACATCTTTGTGGGGGTTTATCTTGAATGTTCTTTATATCCCTTTGTATACAGTTGTCTTGCTTCCTCTCACATTATTCGCTTTTCTTTTCTCAATCCTTCAACTTCCCTTTTCAAATATTGTCATGCTTATCCTTGATTCGCTATTTTATATTAGCAATAGAATGGCAGAAGGAATCGCTAAGTTTCCTTTTGTTACCTTAATTTTTAGTAAGCCCTCTTTAATTGTTGCTTTCATCATCACGATCATTATTGTTTTATGCTTTATTCATTTTGAAAGAAGAAATCAAAAGACTGTCAAAAGATCCCTTTGTATTTTATTTTCCATTTTGTTTTTTCTTTATTTTAAAGTTAGCATTTCGCCTATTGGAGAAGTTACTTTTATTGATGTGGGACAAGGAGATTGTGTCTTGATTAAACGTCCTTTTGGAAATGGGGTGTATTTAATTGATACAGGTGGTGTTCTAATGTTCAACCAAGAAAAATGGATGAAAAAGAGTGATTCTTTTGAACCAGGCAGTGATATAGTTGTTCCTTTTTTGAAAAGTAAAGGGATACGTCAAATCGATAAGTTAATTTTAACTCATGATGACCAAGATCATATTGGAGGTGTCAAAGCGGTTTTACAAGAGATAAAAATTCGAGAAATAGTAATAGCTAAATCTCTACAAAAGGAATTTGAGAAAACAGATATTTGGGAAGAAGCTCTTCAAAAGAAAATTCCGATTAAACTAATCGGTACGGGATATGGTTGGAAAGTAGGACGGGATACTTTTTCAGTTGTGCATCCAAGTAAGTTTGAAGATAATTCTAATGAGACATCGATTGTTTTGTCTGCGAGCGTTAATGGTGTTAGATGGCTATTTACAGGGGATTTAGGATTTACAGGAGAAGAAGCTCTTATGAAGCGAAATCCTTCTTTACAAACAGATATATTGAAAATTGGGCATCATGGGAGTAAGAATTCTAGCTCAGAGGCGTTTGTTGATCAATTAAATCCTAAAATAGCTATAATCATGGCAGGAAATAAAAATAGATATGGTCATCCGCACTATGAGGTACTGGAGGTATTAAATAAATATAATGTTCAAGTGCTTAGAACAGATCGGCATGGAGCCATAACATATCGTTATTTATTTAAACGTGGAACCTTTTCGGGTATGCTCCCATAGTATAAAAGGGAAGATGAGTAAAAGTCGCTTGAAAGTCAGCGTTATTGTTACAGAACATATTGTATTAAATAAAAAAACGACCTCCACATAATGGGAAGGTCTATGTACTTAATTATGAACCTATATAATGAATAACTGTTCCGATGATAAACATTGTTGCGAAAAAACCAAATGATACGATGAATCCAACGGCTGCATCAGTAGCATCATTGCGTTTACACTGTACATCTTTTTCGAATGTATTCATTTTAATCCCTCCTCTTATTATTTTACAGTATAAGCCAATATTTAGAAAAAATCTACAATTCCTATTACCGTTTTTCCACAACTAGTATATGTTGTCACAAATAGTTTGCATTTATGAGGAAAAGATAAGATTACAATACCGTTACTGGTCTTGGTTTGGTCTACCGTAGAAGGTATAAGAAATCCCGGGGCTTATCGTTCTACGTTCACATAGATTAGGGGTCGTCTATTTTCGGTGCAGAGATGGCCCCTTTAAGTATGGATATAAATAGTCCGAACCCCTACCTTGAGATTTTGACTTGATAAATAGAACAATCATAGATACGATAAGGGTAATAAAGGCAAAATGAGGCGATTAGTTTGGCGTTTGATGTATGGAAACAAATAAAAAATAAGCAATTTGCTCCTATCTATTTAGTATATGGAACTGAAGCATTTATTATAAAAGAAACAATAAGAAAATTAGCCGATTCTGCGTTATCAGAAGATGAGACGGAATTCAATATGTCTACCTTTGACTTAGAAGAAACACCCATTCATTTAGCATTGGAAGAGGCAGAGACCTTTCCTTTTATGGGAGAAAGAAAGCTTATCATCTTGCATAATCCGATGTTTCTAACTGCTGAAAAATCTAAAGAAAAGGTGGATCATAATATTCAACAAGTTTTAGAATATATTGATAATCCTTCACCATTCTCAATTGTTGTCTTTGCTTTACAGCATGAGAAATTAGACGAACGTAAAAAGATTACGAAGCAATTGAAGAGGCAAGCAGCTGTCGTAGAAGCGAACAAGCTTAAGGAAAATGAATTAATTTCATGGGTTTCCCAACAGGCCACTTCTAACGGAGTGTCAATCGAAGAAGAAGCTATTATACATTTGATCGATATAGCTGGACAAAATATGCTTTTTCTTGCAAATGAAATTGAAAAGATGGCTTTATATGCTCAAGAGGAGAAAGTGATTACTGTTGGTATAGTAAATCAACTTGCCTCTAAATCTTTAGAGCAAAATGCATTTGCTCTATTGGATTTTATAATGAATAAAAGAACTGCTCAAGCCATTGAATTATTACAAGATTTATTGCGACAAAAGGAACCTCCTTTGAAATTATTGGCAACAATGGCTACACAAGTAAGAATTATGTATGTTTCAAAAGAACTAGCGAGAAATGGATACGGTCAGCAAAAGATTGCATCGCATTTAAAAATTCACCCATATCGAGTGAAATTGGCATTAGAAAAAGCAAGGCATTTTCACGAAAAGGAATTACTTATATTCTTAAACCGGATTGCAGATGCAGATTATAAAATGAAAACGGGGCAAATGGATCCGACTCTCTTATTGGAATTGGTTATTTTACAAAGTGGAAGTAATAGAAAGTAAACGAGTGGTGATTCGTACAATTTAATTGATGTATTATATGTAAAAAGAGGCTGTTTCAAAATAAAGATTTTGAAACAGCCTCTTTTGGTAATCAGATAAAAAACGACCCAAAGGATCGTTTAATTAAGCGTTAAGCTTGTTAAGTCTTTTAGCTAAGCGTGATTTTTTACGCGCAGCAGCGTTTTTATGGATAAGACCTTTAGAAGCAGCTTTGTCTAATTTTCTAGTAGCCGCTAAAAGAGCGTCTTTTACATTTTCATCATTGTTAGCAATTGCAACTTCTGCATTTTTTACAGCAGTACGCATTGAAGATTTAGCAGTAATGTTGTTAGCTCTTTTTTGCTCAGCTGTTTTTACACGTTTAATCGCAGATTTAATGTTAGGCATTATGGTGTCACCTCCAATATTCGGGATCGAGATGTACTATAAACTCGAATTAGTTTAAGCAACAAAAACCATTTTATCAGACGGTCTTTTATATTGCAATACTAATATGCATTGTACACTATTGTAGTACTGTATGTAAAAGGATTTATTACAAGTCTCTCTATTTTTATGAAGAATGTGTCAAAAACGAATAAAGAACCGCTTCATTCGAGAAAATAAAATATATATTGTTTTTCGGAGGAATGATGATGGATTCGAGAATAGACTTCGCTAAATATCAAGTCAGAACGGATTTAGCGCTTGAAGCAAATGAAATGCTGATAGAAGAACGAACTGTTGCTGGTGAAAAGAATATTTCACAAATTGAAGGTGTGATAATAAAAGAAAAAACAGAAGATGATATTACGATTTCTCTTATAGAGGTTACAAAGAATGGTGCTGAACAAATTGGCAAAAAGGCGGGAAACTACATAACAATAGAGGTACAAGGTATTCGATCAGGGGATAGTGATACTCAGCAAAGAGTAGAAGCGGTATTTGCGAGGGAATTTAAATATTTTTTAAATAAATTACAGCTTCATGATGATAGCAGTGTATTAGTTGTTGGACTGGGTAATTGGAATGTCACTCCAGATGCTTTAGGGCCTTTTGTTGTAGAAAATTTACTTGTTACCCGCCATTTGTTTCAGCTAGAGCCTGAATCGGTTGCAGAAGGATATCGACCAGTTAGTGCGATTGCTCCAGGTGTTATGGGGATTACCGGAGTGGAAACGAGCGATATTATTACGGGTGTTATTGAGAAAACGAAGCCAGACTTTGTGATTGCTATTGATGCTTTAGCTGCTCGATCTCTTGAAAGAGTAAATGCTACTATCCAAATTTCGGATACGGGGATTCATCCTGGTTCAGGTGTAGGGAATAAACGTAAGGAATTAAGTAAAGAAACGTTAGGGATTCCTGTGATTGCCATTGGTATTCCGACGGTTGTAGATGCTGTCACAATAACGAGTGATACGATTGATTATATTTTGAAGCATTTCGGGAAAGAATTGAAAGAAGGAAGTCGTCCTTCAAGATCTTTAGCACCTGCAGGGATGACTTTTGGAAAACGTAAGCAGCTTACAGATGAAGATTTGCCAGGAGAGGAAGAGCGTAAAACGTTTATGGGGGTTATTGGAACACTTCCGGAAGATGAAAAACGCAAGTTCATTCAAGAGGTGTTAGCACCTATAGGTCATAATTTAATGGTTACACCAAAAGAAGTTGATGTTTTTATTGAAGACAGTGCGAATTTAATTGCGAATGCATTAAATGCTTCCCTTCATAAAGCGGTAAATCAGGGTAATACAGGATATTATACAAAATAATGATGGTTTATAGGTACAGAACTATTACGTTTTTACGAACAACAGAATTTTAACAAGTTCATTCAATAGTTTCGTTCATAAGACTAGCCAAGGAAATAGATTTCAAATCTTTCATTTGATGGTGATGTGTTTTTTCAAAATTTAATAGTTCTACCTTTTCTAGCAGAATCATACACATTTAGTAGAAATGCTTGAAAGGGTGGAACGATGAAAAAATACCATTATAACAAAGTAACAATTATTCAAGGATCCCAAATAGTTAAAGGAATTATTTTAACAATCGTTCTATTATTGTTTGTTTTTTCGTTAAGCGGACTACTAACAACAGCTAATCAAAAAATACGAATTTCCTCTCAAACAGTAAATGACGCGACCAGTGTTTTTACAGGAAAAATGTTATTTTCGTTACTGTCCTTTGAGAATCAGTATTTTGCTGCATCGATAAAAAAAGAAGAAAAGCCTGAAGCGCTAGGGAAACAACTGTTGAAACTATCAGCTAATATTTCGCTAGATGATCCAAGGAGTTTATTAGGAAAAGAGCTTCCGGGGTTTTCGATTTTTGATACAGAAATTCTTGTTGCTGGGGACGGAACGGACTATACAAATATGCCTTTTGAATCTCCACCACCGAATGATAGTCTTGAGATGGATAAAAATGTCCAATTGCAAAATACGGATGATGTTGATGCAAAGGATGAGAAGCCTGGTACATCGGACCCGATTATAAAATCGGATAAGAAAGAAGTGTTTATCTATTCTTCTCATAATACGGAATCGTATTTACCGTATTTAAAAAATGTTGCAGGTTCTAATCGGGCCTACCATCCAGAGGTTAATGTAACAAAACTAGGAGAAAAGCTACAAAAGAATTTGGACACTAAAGGAATTGGTTCTGTATTAAACTCTGTTGATATTCATGCCAATCTTGTAAAAAAAGGTTTGAAATTCGGAAGATCCTATCAGGAATCTAGAAGCGTCGTTGAAGCGGCCATAGCAAATAATAAGGATTTTAAATATTTGATAGATATACATCGAGATGCTTTAAGAAAGAATAAAACGACCAAAGTGATGAATGGTACTAGCTATGCCAAAATATCCTTTGTTGTTGGTGGTAAAAATGCGAAATATCAAAAAAATGTAGCCTTTGCCAAGAAGCTACATGATGAAATCCAAAAGAAATATCCAGGTCTCTCAAAAGGGATATTTCTAAAAAAAGACGCGGGTAGTAATGGTGTTTATAATCAAGATTTGTCTGATAAAGCCATATTGATTGAGGTAGGCGGTGTGGATAATACTTTTGAGGAAATGTATCGTACCATTGATATTTTTTCCGATGCCTTTAATACAGTGTTTTGGAGCGAAAAAGATAGTAATGCAGTGAATGCAAATTAATCGTATTAGGGTGATTGTATGTTTCGTTTTTTTCTAAAATGTATCTTGTTGATTGCCGTTTTTTTTGTAGGAGTTTTACTTGGTGTGCAAAAGGCGAATACAGGTATTTTAAATATGAGAGGTTATGAGGATCCACAATTGTATGGAGCTGTATCTATTGAAAATAAAGACGGTGAGGTTAATGCCTCCTTTTTAGGAAAAGATATCAACAGTCATGATCTACAAGAAAAGAAAGAGAAGTTACAGGATATAAAAGCTTTTAATGCTTTTTCGAGTTTAGGGAAAAAAACAGCTAATGGAACTAAAAAAGCTTTTGAAAAATTAATAGATTTGGTCGTACCGGATTAAATAGTAAACGAAAAAGTGAGAGAGAACTGCATTTCCAACTGGAATGCAGTTTTTATCTTTCTAAAGCGTTCTATTAAAAAGATGTGCGTCAGTTTTAATAGCCCATCATTTTCAATATAGATACTAGCTTGCTTCAGTCCATCGCTCTTTTTGTGGTAAAGTCAATCCAGCTAGACGACCAAACAACAACTTCTAGTCAGCTTTCTTATGCTTATCGAAGTTGTCCTAGGCACTTATGCTTTTCTATGTCTAACCTTAAACCTGCCATGCTAGGCTATAAGCCGTTCCTTTTCTCGGAAGAAGAATACAAATCCTTCCTGTAAGGCTCGTCTTATAGCTTCCGCATGCCTCCTTTTTGATAAATGTTGAATCATTAAACGAGAATGTTTTTAAATAAAATATTTCTTAGAGACAACGAATTAACCAAAAAGAATCAGTGACGTTTTTTCTATTAAGTTAAAGCATATAATTTTGGACTAAGTTTTTTGTCTAGCTTCAGCGCCTAGCCCCCGAGGCCATAAGCCAATCCAGCAAGAAGGTCGAAGAACAACCTTCTTGCTAAATTGGCTTATACTGGTCGGGTCTGATCAGGCACTTACGCTTTTCTTATTTACAATCTTGAATGTTTGTTTTTTTTAATGGTATAATGAAAAATAGTGTATTGTGTCGACTTACAGGAGTGAAGAGAATGAATAATGAAGATAGATTAAAAAGACAATCGAAAATCCGAAACTTTTCCATTATTGCTCATATAGATCATGGTAAATCCACTTTAGCTGACCGTATTTTAGAAAAGACGAAAGCACTTACTCAACGTGAGATGAAGGCGCAGCTACTTGATTCAATGGATTTAGAAAGAGAACGTGGAATAACAATTAAATTGAACTCGGTTCAATTAAAGTATAAAGCGAATGATGGAGAAGAATACATTTTCCATTTAATTGATACACCAGGACATGTCGATTTTACCTATGAGGTTTCTCGTAGTTTAGCGGCTTGTGAAGGTGCTGTTTTAGTAGTAGATGCTGCTCAAGGAATTGAAGCGCAAACATTAGCAAATGTATATTTAGCACTGGATAACAACTTAGAAATTCTTCCAGTTATTAATAAGATTGATTTGCCAAGTGCAGATCCTGAGCGAGTTCGAAATGAAATTGAAGAAGTAATAGGCTTAGATGCTTCTGAAGCTGTTTTGGCATCAGCTAAAGCAGGAATTGGAATTGAAGAAATTCTAGAACAAGTCGTTCTTCAAGTACCACCGCCAGAAGGTGACCCAGCTGCTCCTTTAAAAGCGTTAATCTTTGATTCGTTATATGACGCTTATCGTGGTGTTGTTGCTTATATCCGTGTTGTAGATGGTTCTGTCAAAGCAGGAGACAAAATCAAGATGATGGCAACGGGTAAAGAATTCGAAGTAATTGAAGTGGGAGTATTTACACCGAAATCAACAGTTGTAGATGAGTTGAATGTTGGGGATGTTGGTTACTTAACAGCAGCCATTAAAAATGTTGGAGACACTCGTGTTGGTGATACGATTACTAATGCTAAAAATGGTGCGGTAGAGCCACTACCAGGTTATCGTAAATTAAATCCTATGGTATATTGCGGATTGTATCCAATTGATTCTGCACGATTTAATGATTTACGTGAAGCACTTGAAAAATTGCAATTGAATGATTCGGCCCTTCAATTTGAACCTGAAACGTCACAAGCGTTAGGTTTTGGTTTCCGTTGCGGATTCTTAGGATTGCTGCACATGGAAATTATTCAGGAGCGTATTGAACGTGAATTTAAAATTGATTTAATAACAACTGCACCAAGTGTTATTTACCATGTAAATATGACTGATGGGGAACAGGTTACAGTTGATAATCCTTCTAATATGCCTGATCCACAAAAAATTGAATCAGTTGAAGAGCCGTATGTAAAAGCAACTATGATGGCTCCGAATGATTATGTTGGTGCTATTATGGAATTGTGCCAAGAAAAACGTGGTATTTTCGTGGATATGCAATATTTAGATGAAACGCGAGTAAGTATTATTTATGAAATGCCGTTATCAGAAATTGTATATGATTTCTTCGATCAACTAAAATCAGGAACAAAAGGGTATGCATCATTTGACTATGAGCTAATTGGTTACAAACCATCAAAACTAGTGAAAATGGATATCCTATTAAACGGTGAAACGGTTGATGCTTTGAGCTTTATTGTTCACCGGGATTTCGCTTATGAACGTGGTAAAGTAATTGTTGAAAAACTTAAAGACTTAATTCCAAGACAGCAATTCGAAGTACCAATTCAGGCGGCAATCGGACAAAAAATTATTGCGCGTTCAACAATAAAAGCGATGCGTAAAAACGTACTAGCCAAATGTTATGGTGGGGACATTTCTCGTAAACGTAAGCTTCTTGAAAAACAAAAAGAAGGTAAAAAGCGTATGAAGCAAGTTGGTTCAGTAGAAGTTCCTCAAGAAGCATTCATGGCTGTATTAAAAATGGATGATACAAACACTAAAAAATAATGTTTTTGAAATATGGATCAAGTGACTTTGGTGTACGGTTAGCTTGTTAATGATTCTTATGATAGAAATTAGCTAAGGCGTAGCAGAAGTTACCTCTATATGTCTGGGCATAAAGAAGAGCTTGATACGATAATCTTTCAAAAATTATATGGTTTATTTTTGTGTAAAAAGGCTAGAAAAGGAGTACCCTTGACTAGTCTTTTTTTTCAAGATAAGAATGAATATAATTTTAGACCTAGACAATTGTCTAGCCTTACACCTGACATGCTGGCGATAAGTCGTTCCTTTACGAAAGAAGAATCCTACTCCTTTCTATAAGGCTCGTCTTATAGACTCCTGCATGTCTCCTTTTTGAAAAGAGATATATTAGCGAATGAAACGGTAAATAGATTGATGATTTCTTCGAGATAAGCGTTACACCAAAAAGGACCGATGGTGTGTTTTCTTATCATCAAAATATTTATTAAGCTTTATTGGAACTTGAACTTTATAAAGGAGCTTTTATGATGAAAAGTGCATATATTCATATACCGTTCTGTGAACATATTTGTCACTATTGTGATTTTAATAAAATGTTTTTAAAAGGTCAGCCTGTTGATCAGTATTTAGAGATGCTAAAAAAAGAAATGCAATTGATGCTACAGCAAAATCCTACTGATGTTCTTTCTACTATTTATGTGGGTGGTGGAACGCCTACATCGTTAAATGAAGAACAGTTGATTTATTTGTGTGAGACGATAAAAGAAGAGCTACCTTTCAACCGTAATCATATCGAATTTACATTTGAAGCGAATCCAGGCGACTTATCGTTAGAAAAGTTAAAAATTCTAAAGCAATTTGGAGTTAATCGTATAAGTTTTGGAGTACAAGCGTTCCAAGAAGAATTGTTAAAGGCAATTGGAAGAACACATTCTATAAAGGATGTTTATCAATCGATTGAACAAGCGCGACAGGCTGGTTTTGATAATATAACTATTGATTTAATGTATGGATTACCTACGCAAACGAAGAAACAATTTGAAGAAACTCTTAAATTGGCATTAGAGTTAGAGTTGCCACATTATTCTAGTTATTCCTTAATTGTTGAACCGAAAACTGTTTTTTATAACTTAATGCAAAAAGAAAAATTACAGCTACCAACACAAGATTCTGAGGCGGAAATGTATGAGATGCTGATGGATACCATGAATAAGCATGGACTAATTCAATACGAAATTAGTAACTTCGCTAAACCTGGCTATGAAAGTAAACATAATTTAACATATTGGAATAATGATTATTATTATGGTTTTGGAGCAGGAGCGCATGGTTATGTTAATGGTGAACGTATTGCCAATCATGGCCCACTAAAAAAATATATGGAGCCAATTGAAAAAGGTCTCTTGCCACAGCTTCATGTTCATAAAGTTCCTCTTAATGAAAGAATGGAAGAAGAACTCTTTTTAGGATTGCGAAAAACGGAAGGTGTTTCAATTAATAGGTTCAAGCGACGATATCAAATCGATGTTATGGAATTGTTTAAAATCCAAATAAATGATCTTTTGAATAGAGAACTTATTAACATTCAAAATGATAGAATTTCTCTTACAAGAAAGGGGAAACTATTAGGGAATGAAGTTTTTCAAACATTCATTGGAATTGCTTAAAATGATTGACAATATGTATTCATTTTGATAACTTAATAATTAGATTTAGCACTCAGTACACAAGAGTGCTAACAGAGGTGATCATACATGTTAACAGACCGTCAATTAATGATTCTTCAAGTTATTGTTGATGATTTTATTCGTTCTGGACAACCGATTGGCTCAAGAAGTTTGTCGAAAAAAAGTGATATTACTTTTAGTTCGGCGACTATTCGTAACGATATGGCTGACTTAGAAGAAATGGGTTTTATTGAAAAAACACATACGTCTTCAGGAAGGGTACCATCTGAAAAGGGATATCGCTATTACGTTGATCATTTGTTAACTCCACCATTAGTTCGTAATGAAGAAATACAGATGCTTAATTCTGTATTTGTCGATCGATTTTATGAACTTGAAAAGATTGTTCAAAAATCGGCACAAATTTTATCTGAAATAACGAATTATACTGCGATTGTTTTGGGTCCAAAAGTTAGAGATAATAAACTTAAAAAGATTTCTCTAGTGCCTTTGAATAAGGAAGCAGCAGTAGCTATAATTGTGACTGATACTGGTCATGTGGAAAACAAATTGATAACTTTACCACCTACGATAGATGTCAATCAGATTGAGAAAATGGTCAATATATTAAATGATCAACTCGTAGGTGTCCCGTTAGTAGAGTTAGCTTCAAAAATTCAAAATGAAGTAGCAGCTTTATTCATGAAGCATGTTACGAATTACGATCAGATGATAACAGCGCTGGCTGATACACTTCAAATTGTACCAAAAGAAAAGCTGTTTTTTGGTGGAAAAACAAATATGCTAAGACAACCTGAGTTTCATGATATTGAGAAAGTTAGAATGCTTCTAACGATGATCGAACATGAAAAAGAGTTGTATAAATTAATAGTAAAAAACCCTTTAGGTGTGCATGTGAAGATTGGTAGTGAAAATGATGACCCAGCTATGGAAAACTGCAGTCTAATTACGGCAACATATTCGGTTGGTATAGAACAGTTTGGGACAATTGCCATTTTAGGACCTACTAGAATGGATTATTCAAAAGTTATTTCATTATTAACGCAATTTTCACGGGATTTTTCATCTGTATTATCAAAGTTGTATCAAAAAGAATAGAAGTGGAGATATTGAATAAAGGATATCATTCTTTTGTTTTCACATTTATTCTTCATTATTAATAGTATATATAGCAGTTTTTTAGGGAGGTGAGTTCGTATGTCAGAAGAAACTAAAAAGGATCTTCATCTAAATGAAGAATCTACTGACAATGAAACGATCGAAGAAGAAATCTTTGCTGAAGAAGTACCATCTGAAGAAGTTGAGCAAGAAGAGAAATCTTGTGAACAACAACTCACAGAAGCAAATGAACAAATTCAAACTTTATCAGCTAAGGTGGAAGAAATGAATAATCGTTATCTTCGACTTCAAGCTGATTATGATAATTTAAGAAGAAGGTCTAAGCTGGATCTTGAATCTGCACAGAAGTATCGTGTACAAAGCTTATCTTCAGATTTAATCCAAGCTCTTGATAATTTTGAAAGAGCTCTAGCGATAAAAACAGAAAATGAAGAAACAGCAAGCATGCTTCAAGGTTTAGAAATGGTTTATAAGGGAATAATATCTGCGCTTGATAAAGAAGGCGTAAAGGCTATTGAAGCAGTTGGACAACAATTTGATCCAAATGTCCATCAAGCAGTAATGCAAGTAAATGATGATAATTTCGATTCAAATGTTGTTGTAGAAGAATTCCAAAAAGGTTATATGATTAAGGATCGTGTATTACGTCCTTCAATGGTTAAAGTAAATCAATAGACGAATGTTACATATATTTTGAGGAGGGTATTTTATCATGAGTAAAATTATTGGTATTGACTTAGGTACTACAAACTCTTGTGTTTCAGTATTAGAAGGTGGAGAAGCAAAAGTTATCCCAAATCCAGAAGGTAATCGTACAACTCCTTCAGTTGTTGCCTTTAAAAATGGTGAAAGACAAGTTGGGGAAGTTGCAAAACGCCAAGCTATTACAAATCCAAATACAATCATTTCTATTAAACGTCATATGGGTACAAACCATAAAGAGACAATTGAAGGTAAAGAATATTCACCTCAAGAAATCTCAGCTATTATTCTTCAACATTTAAAAGGATATGCTGAAGAATATCTTGGAGAAAAAGTAACAAAAGCTGTAATTACTGTACCTGCATATTTCAATGATGCAGAACGTCAAGCTACAAAAGATGCTGGTCAAATTGCTGGTCTTGAAGTTGAGCGTATTATAAACGAGCCTACAGCAGCAGCTCTAGCTTATGGAATGGATAAAACAGACGAAGATCAAACAATTCTTGTATTTGACCTTGGTGGCGGTACTTTTGACGTTTCTATTCTAGAAATCGGAGACGGAGTATTCGAAGTAAAATCTACTGCTGGTGACAATCGTTTAGGTGGAGATGACTTCGACAAAGTTATTATCGATTATTTAGTAGAACAATTCAAAAAAGAAAATGGCATTGATCTAAGCAAAGATAAAATGGCTATGCAACGTTTGAAAGATGCAGCAGAAAAAGCGAAAAAAGACTTATCTGGTGTAACTTCTACTCAAATTTCACTACCATTTATCACTGCTGGTGAAGCTGGACCATTGCATTTAGAAGTTAGTCTATCAAGAGCTAAATTTGAAGAGTTATCACATGGTTTAATTGAAAGAACAATGGGTCCTGTTCGTCAAGCTATCTCAGATGCTGGATTAAGTACATCTGAAATCGATAAAGTAATCCTTGTTGGTGGATCTACTCGTATTCCTGCAGTTGTTGAAGCTGTTCGTAAAGAAACAGGTCAAGAGCCTCATAAAGGGGTAAACCCTGATGAAGTTGTAGCAATGGGTGCAGCTATTCAAGGTGGAGTACTTACTGGTGATGTTAAAGACGTTGTACTATTAGACGTAACACCTCTATCTTTAGGAATTGAAACAATGGGTGGAGTATTTACAAAACTTATTGATCGTAATACAACAATTCCAACAAGTAAATCACAAGTATTCTCAACTGCTGCAGATAACCAAACTGCTGTTGACATCCATGTTCTTCAAGGTGAACGTCAAATGGCAGCTGATAATAAAACGCTTGGTCGTTTCCAATTAACTGATATTCCACCAGCACCACGTGGAATTCCACAAATTGAAGTATCATTTGATATCGATAAAAATGGTATTGTTAACGTTCGTGCGAAAGATCTGGGTACAAACAAAGAACAAGCTATTACAATCAAATCTTCTTCAGGATTATCTGATGAAGAAGTAGAACGTATGGTTAAAGAAGCGGAAGAAAATGCTGAAGCTGATAAAAAACGTAAAGAAGAAGCTGAACTTCGTAATGAAGCAGATCAGTTAGTGTTTACTACTGAAAAAACAATGAAAGATTTAGAAGGTAAAGTAGATGCTTCTGAAATTGAATCAGCAAATGCGGCTAAAGATGCTCTAAAAGCAGCAATCGAGAAAAACGATCTAGAAGAAATGCGTGTTAAAAAAGACGCTCTTCAAGAAATCGTTCAGAACTTAACGATGAAGCTTTATGAAGAAGCAGCTAAAGCTCAACAAGCAGCTCAAGGTGCTGAAGGACAACCAGAAGGTAAACCAGCTGACGATAACGTTGTAGACGCTGAATTTACTGAAGTTGACGATAAAGACAATAAATAAGATTCACTCTTTATAGAATTCATTTATGTAGAAAAGTCAAAGTCATTTTATAAGGCTTTGGCTTTTTTACAAGCTTAGAACTATTTGACTTAGCAATCGGTGGCCATGGTTTATGTCACAAGCTGATCCTTTTAGGAAGTCAAATAGTGACTTCCTAAAAGGCTTGTCTTGTGCCTATAAGCTGCATGCATCTTGGGTACATCTTGAATAAAGCTATAGAGAAATTCTGTTTTATAGTCCATTATTTCTTGATATTCGTAGTTGTATCAAAAAGAAAAGCAAACAGTTTTTCTGATTGCAACCAATATAAAATAAATGATAAAATAACTTTTATGTGAAAGAACGGGGAGTTGAAAGCTT
The DNA here is from genome assembly GCF_000321185.1 of Bacillus sp. AP8. Taxonomy (NCBI): domain Bacteria; kingdom Bacillati; phylum Bacillota; class Bacilli; order Caryophanales; family Bacillaceae; genus Bacillus; species Bacillus sp. AP8. Next base: position 27,404 of record NZ_CAPG01000045.1, on the reverse strand, counting down.
ATGAGTAAAAGAGATTACTACGAGGTATTGGGACTTACGAAAAGTGCCTCTAAAGATGAGATTAAAAAAGCGTATCGTAAACTTTCAAAGCAATATCATCCAGATATTAATAAGGCTGACGATGCAGCAGATAAATTTAAAGAAATTAAAGAAGCCTATGAAGTATTGAGTGATGATCAAAAGAAAGCACAATATGATCAATTCGGTCATACGGATCCTAACCAGGGCTTTGGTGGCGGTGGCTTTGGCGGCCAAGGTTTCGGTGGTTTCGAAGATATCTTTAGCACATTCTTTGGTGGTGGAGGAGCTAGAAGAGATCCTAATGCTCCACGTCAAGGTGCCGATTTACAGTATACAATGACAATTTCATTTGAAGATGCTGTGTTCGGTAAAGAAACAACTATTGAAATCCCTCGAGAAGAAAACTGTGATACATGTAAAGGGACAGGAGCTAAACCAGGAACGAAGGTTGAAACATGTTCGCACTGTAATGGCTCTGGACAAATGAGTGTTGAACAAAATACACCATTTGGTCGCATTGTAAATAGAACAACATGTAGATATTGTCAAGGTACTGGTAAGACAATACCCCATAAATGTTCAACATGTTCAGGTACTGGGAAAGTTAAGAAGAGAAAACAAATCTCTGTTAAAGTTCCAGCTGGAATTGACGATGAACAACAAATTCGTATTGCTGGTCAAGGAGAAGCGGGTAAAAATGGAGGACCAGCAGGAGATTTATACATTGTATTCCATGTGAAATCGCATGAGTTCTTTGAGAGAGATGGAGACGACGTATATTGTGAAGTACCTATCACTTTCGTGCAAGCTGCTCTAGGTGACGAAATTCAAGTTCCTACCTTATACGGTAAAGTACAATTAAAAGTTCCAGCAGGTACACAAACGGAAACTAGATTCCGACTAAAAGGAAAAGGTATTAAAAATGTACGTGGATATGGTCAAGGAGATCAGCACATTATAATTAAAGTTGTAACACCTAAAAACTTAACAGATAAGCAAAAGCAACTATTAAGAGAATTTGGTGATCTTCGTGGTGAATCAGCAGATGAGCAAGAAGAAGGTTTTTTTGCTAAAATGAAGCGTGCCTTTAAAGGAGAATAATTCAAACAGGAGTTGGTAATATTATGAAATGGTCTGAAATTGCAATTCATACAACAAACGAGGCGGTAGAACCGATCTCAAACATCTTACACGAAGCAGGTGCTAGCGGTGTAGTAATTGAAGATCGTGAAGATCTTTTCAAGGACAGAGAAGATCAGTTTGGCGAGATTTACCAACTTAATCCTGATGATTATCCTGAAGAAGGTGTTTTGATGAAAGCATATCTTCCGGTAACAAGTTTCTTAGGAGAAACGGTGGAAGGTATTAAAGAAGCCATTAACAACTTAATTATTTATGATATAGATTTAGGATTAAATGATGTCTCCATTAGTGAGGTCAATGAAGAAGAGTGGGCAACTGCTTGGAAAAAATATTATCACCCTGTGAAAATATCTGAAAGATTTACAATAGTTCCTACTTGGGAAGAATATACTCCTGTGAATAGTGATGAATTAATAATTGAACTTGACCCAGGCATGGCTTTTGGAACAGGAACACATCCTACAACTGTAATGTGTATACAAGCATTAGAAAAAATTGTCCAAGAAGGCGATCAAGTTGTAGATGTAGGAACTGGTTCAGGTGTATTAAGTATAGCTGCTGCCATGTTAGGTGCTAAAAAAATAGAAGCTTTAGATTTGGATATTGTTGCTGTTAAGGCTGCGAAGTTAAATATTAAATTAAACAAAGTTCAAGATGTGGTAAACGTTTCTCAAAACAATTTATTAGATGGTATTACTGAGCAACAAGATGTAGTGGTAGCTAATATACTTGCAGAAGTGATTATGCGATTTACCGATGATGTCGCTACAGCTTTAAAACCTGGTGGATATTTTATTTCTTCAGGGATTATTCAACAAAAGAAAAATGATGTAAAAGAGTGTATTATTGAATCTGGATTTGAGATTGTTGAGACAATTCAAATGGAGGATTGGGTTGCGTTTATTGCTAAAAAATTAAACTAAGCTCTTAAAGAATCGACTATTCTCGATTGCCACGCTAAAATATAAGCATCGAAGTCAAGTACTTGCTTAAAGCTTATGTTGAAGGCGTGGCAAATTTATTTTGTAAATTACTGCTTAGTGTTAATAATAAGGAATAGGGCATAGGCACTAGTTTGGTTTTTTTATGAAAAAGCTATGTTATACGGTTGTTATTTGCGACTTGAACGCTTAGAGTGGAATGAGCGAGACTCATATTGGTAAAGCAAGTGGATTGTAAAATCAATAAGTATTCAAGTATGCTTCTTTGTGGAAAGTAAACAAATGGAACTCTAATTAATGGAGAAATAACTTTGTATTTTAACGAGCTTTATAAAAGGCTGTTTTCCAAAAAGATTGTTGTTTTTAAAGAAGTTCGGTGAATAAAGTTAGCATAAACAGGTCGGTTGGAGCAAGCACTTGAGCGGAATTCAACTCAGCCTATATTCACGACTCGTTCATAGGAAACGAAGTATGCGAAAACAACCTTATAAAAAGAAATAAGATTGTTATTTTTACATGAAGTAGGGGCTGACATTATGCAAAGGTATTTCGTAGCAAACGAGCAAGTAAATGATAGACAAATAAAGATTGTTGGAAGCGATTGTCATCATATCTCGAACGTGTTAAGAATGGGACCTGGAGAAAAAGTCGTTTGTGTTGTAGAAGATGGACGTAGTGCACTAGTCAAAATTGAAAATATTGACAATGAACAGATTGAGTGCTCTGTTATAGAATGGATGGATGAGGAAAAGGAATTGCCTGTTAAAGTAACGATTGTTAGTGGGTTGCCTAAAGGGGATAAATTAGAATATATTGTTCAAAAAGGGACAGAACTTGGTGCATTCTCATTTATTCCTTTGGTTGCTGATCGTTCCATTGTTAAATGGGATGTAAAAAAGACCTCAAAAAAAGTAGAACGTCTTCAAAAGATTGCGAAAGAAGCGGCTGAGCAATCGCATAGAACATTCGTACCAACAGTGCAATCTCCGTTAAATGTTAAGCAATTAATAGATTTGGCAGAGAACTATGATTATCTTTTAATTGCATATGAGGAAGAAGCTAAAAAGAATGAAAGTAGTGTGCTAAGTCAAACGTTACAAGGGATAAAGCCTGGAGCATCTCTTTTAGTTGTTTTTGGACCAGAAGGTGGTTTGACTGAGTCAGAAGTGGAAAGAATGATTGCTGCAGGTTTTGTAGCATGTGGTTTAGGACCAAGAATATTACGTACTGAAACAGCGCCATTATATGTGTTATCTGCTGTTTCGTATCATTTAGAATTAATGGGGTGAAGGAAAAAATGGCAACTGTTGCTTTTCATACATTAGGTTGTAAAGTAAATCATTATGAAACAGAAGCAATTTGGCAATTATTTAAAGCGGAAAATTATGAACGAGTAGACTATGAAGCAATTGCAGATGTTTACGTTATTAATACATGTACTGTAACAAATACTGGAGATAAGAAAAGTCGTCAAGTCATCCGACGCGCTATTCGTAAGAATCCAGATGCGGTTATTTGTGTTACAGGATGTTATGCACAAACGTCCCCTGCAGAAATACTAGCTATTCCCGGAGTAGATATTGTTGTTGGTACACAAGACCGTACAAAAATGATTCCGTATATTGAACAATATAAAAACGAGCGCCAACCAATTAATGGTGTAGGAAATATTATGAAATCACGTGTTTACGAAGAATTAGATGTACCTGCTTTTACAGATCGTACTCGTGCTTCATTAAAAATACAAGAAGGCTGTAACAATTTCTGTACATTTTGTATTATTCCATGGGCTCGTGGATTAATGCGCTCAAGAGATCCAAAAGAAGTTATACATCAAGCACAGCAATTAGTTGATGCTGGTTATAAAGAAATCGTTCTAACAGGGATTCATACGGGTGGTTATGGCGAGGATATGAAGAACTATAACCTAGCTATGCTACTACGTGATTTAGAATCACAAGTTAAAGGGCTAAAACGAATTCGTATTTCTTCAATAGAAGCTAGTCAAATTACAGATGAAGTCGTTGAAGTTTTAAAAAGTTCAACGAAAGTAGTTCGACATCTTCATATTCCAATTCAATCAGGTTCAGATACTGTTCTTAAAAGAATGCGTCGAAAATATACAATGGAGTTTTTCGGTAATAGATTGCGTGCATTGCATGACGCACTCCCTGGATTAGCGGTTACATCTGACGTTATCGTTGGTTTTCCTGGTGAAACGGAAGAAGAATTTATGGAAACATATAACTTTATTAAGGAACATAAATTTTCTGAGCTACATGTATTCCCATATTCCAAACGTACTGGTACGCCTGCAGCAAGAATGGAAGATCAAGTAGATGAAGACGTGAAAAACGATCGAGTTCATCGTTTGATTGCATTAAGTGAGCAATTGGCAAAAGAGTATGCTTCTCAGTTTGAAGGAGAAGTATTAGAAATCATTCCAGAAGAACGTTTTACTGAAAATGATCAAGAAAATCTATATGTTGGCTATACGGATAACTATTTAAAAGTGGTATTTTCAGGTAATGAAGATATGATAGGCGAACTTATAAAAGTAAAAATCACAAAAGCTGGTTATCCTTATAATGAAGGACAATTTGTAAAAGTCATGAGTCCAGAAGATCATTCTTTATTAGAAGCATAAAAATGGTTTAAGGAGGATATTATGAATCAAAAAATCGCAAAGATGATTGATCATACTGTATTAAAAGCTGACACCACAGAAAGCCAAATTGTAACGCTATGCCAAGAAGCTCGTGAGTATAATTTCGCTTCTGTATGTATTAATCCTACCTGGGTTAAAAAAGCAGCTGAATTGTTACAAGGATCAGGAGTAGATGTTTGTACAGTTATTGGTTTTCCGTTAGGTGCCAATACACCAGAAGTAAAAGCATTTGAAACAACTCAAGCCATCAAAGATGGAGCGACTGAAGTTGATATGGTTATTAACATTGGAGCTTTGAAAGATGGCGATAATGACTTAGTAGAGCGTGATATTAGAGCTGTTGTAGATGCAGCCAAAGGAAAAGCTTTAACGAAGGTTATTATTGAAACTTGTCTTTTAACTGATGAAGAAAAAGTTCGTGCTTGTGAGCTTTCCGTAAAAGCAGGTGCGGATTTTGTTAAAACGTCAACTGGATTCTCAACAGGTGGTGCAACGAAAGAAGATATTGCGCTTATGAGAAAAACAGTAGGGCCTAATATTGGTGTTAAGGCTTCAGGTGGCGTGAGAAATACGGAAGATGCACAAACAATGATTGAAGCAGGAGCAACTCGTATTGGTGCAAGTGCCGGAGTTTCAATTATCAAAGGTTTAACAGTGGATAGTGATTATTAAATTAAGAAGCAAGAGGGGCTGTCTGAAAAGTGATTTATTATCATTTTTCAGAGGCCCCTAAGCTTTTTGTTATCTACTTTTTTATAAATCCGTTAAATTGAGGTTACGATCTTTTTCCAGTGTAACTTTATTTTAACTTTGTTTGATGATGAAAAAGGGTGTCTATCAAGTTTTTCTTTTGAACTATGTCTTCTTTTTATTTTTTATTTCCCGCACCAATTTTGCGAGTGACTGTTATACTTTTACTTGCATCTGTTTCTGAACTGCTTGTAAATGATAAAGTAGTTGGACTTGGATTAAGGTGTTTATTGCTTCCTTTTGGAATCTTCACGTAAACTGGTACTTTTACAGAGTTTCCAGTAGGTACTTCAATTACATTATTTTGTAGCATGATTTCCCATCCTGCTTTAGTTTTTGCAGACAGTCGAATTAAATCTGTGGCTTTTCCAGTATTTTTTACATTGAAATTATAAACAGCTACTCTTCCAGGTGTAGCAGTATTCGAATAATCTGCAGCTACCCCACGTTTATAATTACCAGATCCGTCTGTATTACGAATAGCTACTCGGTAAGATAGTGCTCTTGTTTTATTATATTTTTTGTTTAAAATATAAAAATGTAATTTATTATATGGATCTTGATATTCACTTACAACATCTTTTGCAGTTCCTGCTTTGAATAAGGAATCTGCTAATTGTTGGAAATCCCTTTTAGATGACATAGATGTAGTACCATCAGGTCTCTTAAAGTCAACTTTGTTAATGTCCTCTTTATGAGAATCGATAACCCAAATGATTGGAGATGCTTCTATATATTTTGTTTTAGCTAATAGGACTCCTGAATCAGGTGTAAAGGAATCAAAACCTATTCGATCTACTACTTCAACGGTATAATTGTTATACCATTTTTCTCCTCTTTGCATATCAGCACGCCAATCATCTTTTAATGAGTTGGCTGGAGTCAAGTCTGTCATTTTGATATTAATACCATGGAGCTCAGTACGGTTAAATTGCTTACCGATTGGTATTTTTCTTGCGAGAATATCAGCGAATACTGGACCAGTATTTACTAGTTCATCTCTATCAATATTTAAGTATTCATCTTTTGATAGGAATCCTTGTTTAATTTTATTTCTTAGCATATGATGTGATGGTGCTGAAGACCCAAGGGTGGAAGGTACCATCCATCTTGTATGTGGGCCACCAGGACCATTAAAGCTACCTCTCCTCATTAACTCCCATGGTCCTGAATATGTACGTGACACAAGGACCCCATAAGGATTATTATAATTATCAGCAAGGTTCATAATATGACCGAACTCATGAGCAAATACACCCACACCACCATTTTCCCCTTGTATCGATGTTCCGCCACTTGCAGATGACCAAATTCCCTTAGCTGCATACCATGATGTCCAAGGTACGTATCGCGTAACTGCTGAATTTTCCATGCCTGGAATTTGTGGACCAAAGCTATCGGCTATCGAGTTGGGATCTTGGAACATCATTTCTCCAAATTCTTGCCAAACTCCGGATTCATCATATCCTGCATGTAAAATAAATTTAAAATCATATTTTTTCCAGAAGCATCAATATCAGCTTGTGCTTTATTAACAGCCTCTGTTCTTAAATTTTTACCAGTGTAACCTGCAGGCATGTTTACAGTTTGTCCAAATTCATTGAGATCATATTGGAATTCGTTATGGTCCATTCGGTAAGTGCCGAAGGAATCTAATTTGATTTTCCATTTTCCATAGGAATTTTCTCTCCAGTATTCGTTGATTGTTCTATAGTTATTAGATGCTTGAGGTTTATTCAAGAAGTCGACCCAAAACTTACCTAGTTGATCGCGAGGGACATTACCAGTGCCTTATGGATTTCCTGCGATTTCTGAACCTTTTGATTGACTAATAATAAATTCTTGATCCGGAAAATCTACAATAATTAATGCACCTCTTAGGACTCTTTCTGGTTCAATTGTTGATTTTTGCCAATCAATACCTGGAATAGGTTTATAGTCCTTCCAAATCATATCTCGTGGTAGAACCCAAGATTGCGTATCTACAGGTTTAGGAAATGAAGATAAGCCTGGTTGTTTTGCGTACACGGTAGAAGATATACTCATTAATACAAAAACAATGAGTAATGTGAGTATTCTATTAGTACGTTTCACATCAAAAGCTTTCTCTTAATATTTTTCACTACAAAACTATCATATTGTAATTCTGAAAATTCTGTTAATTTAATGGGTGAAAAAGGAAAATAAGAGAGTCATCCTATATATTTCTGGTATCGAAGTATTTTTATGTAGTAAAAAGGTTGAGGTTTTTTCGGAAAATAGTTCTTGTAATATGAAAATCAAAAAATAGTTCTATATATTCAAGAGAAAAGTAAGGGTTGTCGAAAATAAGAAGGGGGGAGGCGGTAGACTCCCACCTAATGCATTCTATTAGGTTCTATTGTGTATAGTAAGTAAAAATTTAGAAAATACATTAACAAATGGTAACACCAATAAAGAACAAATGACATTAAAAATAACACTGGCATGAGCAAGTTGAACATGTTTCTCATCCGTGAAAAAGGCTGCAGCTTCTTGTAATTGATGAATAAAAGGGAAAAATAATAGAACGCCTAATACATTAAGCCAAATATGTGCATAAGCAGTAAGTTTCGCTTCTTTGCCAGCGCCAAGACTAGCAATATATCCTGTTATACAAGTGCCAATATTAGAACCGAGCATGATGGCAATACCTGAATCCACTGTTAATTGACCACCCATTATAAACCCCATTGCAATGGCGATTGTAGCTGTGCCAGAATGAATTGTACCAGCGAACAGGGCTCCAACAATAACAGCCAATATTAAATGATTTTCAATGGATTGTACGGTTGCTGTGAAATATCGATACTGTGAGAAAGGCTCAGCCAAGGAAGTAAATCCATTAATAGCGTAAAAAATCATAAATAATCCGAAAATGGAAAAGCCAAGATATCGAATGGAGGATTTAGGTATGAGCATGAGAAGAAATCCAATAATAAGTCCAGGTATAACATATGTATCAGTGGAAAAAGATAAGAATTCAGCTGTGACAGTTGTTCCGATATTACTTCCTAAAATAATCCCTATGCTTTGTTGAAAGGTAATTCCTCCAACTGAAACTAGGCCGACAGTCATTACCATTACTGCAGAACTACTCTGTAAAAGGGCTGTAAATATCATTCCAGTGAAAAAGCCTTTTATCGGAGTAGATGTTAAGGAATGCAACCTAGATTTTAATTTCTCACCAGTCAAATTAAAAAGTCCATTTCTTAATAATGCAATCGCAACCAAAAAGACGATGATATACAATGTAAATAATATTACTTCTCGCATAGCTTATCCCCCTTAAAAATATCTTATTGTTGATATTTATGGACATGCATAAAACTTTCTAAAAGTTAGATATATTTACAGGAGGAGAAATATCTATTGTATTCAATCATTTTTATAGAAGTAGTTGACCTTATATTATCCTTATATTATAATCGATAAGTACATGATGTGAATTATGTTACATCTTGAGTTAGTGTGTTGTGTTCGGAGGGAGGGATCGAGATGTCTAAAACTGTAGTTCGTAAAAACGAATCACTTGAAGATGCTCTTCGTCGCTTTAAACGTTCTGTATCTAAAACAGGTACTTTGCAGGAAGCAAGAAAGCGCGAATTTTATGAAAAGCCAAGCGTAAGACGTAAGAAAAAGTCTGAAGCTGCTAGAAAACGTAAATGGTAAGAGAGGGTGGAAGCATGAGTCTTCTCGATCGTTTAAATAATGACATGAAACAAGCGATGAAGAACAAGGAAAAAGACAAGCTATCTGTTATTCGTATGATTAAGGCGGCTTTACAAAATGAAGCATTAAAGCTTAGGAAAGACGAATTATCAGAAGCGGAAGATTTGACAGTCCTTTCTCGCGAATTGAAACAACGTAAAGACTCTCTCCAAGAGTTTTCAAATGCTGGTCGTGAAGACCTCGTTGAAAAGATTCAAACTGAAATCAAATACGTAGAAGTATATATGCCTCAGCAACTTACGGAAGAGGAAGTAAGTAAGATTGTAATAGAAACCATTCAAAGCGTTGGAGCTACTTCTAAAGCTGATATGGGTAAAGTAATGGGAGCGCTAATGCCTAAAGTAAAAGGTAAAGCAGACGGTTCTCTTGTAAATAAATTAGTACAACAACATCTATCTTAAACTCGTTTAAAAACCACAAGCATTTGCTTGTGGTTTTTAAATTTGGCTCATGATATACCTTGCTGGCTTTCGAAGGAAGTGAGTATCCTGAAGCAGAATTCAATCTATACTCATTACTGGTTTCGTGTTTTTTCTTTTTGTATAAATAGTTGTATATACTTCTCAATAAATTTTAGAAAAAGAATGAAGAAAACACATATTTTTTTGAAACCATATGTGATGTGAATCGTATAACAGTTATCGCTTAATAAAAATATCGAAAGGAGGGAAATTCGTGCGCAAATGGTTCTCCTTTATACTACTGATACTAATATTTACTTCATGGTTTCTTCCGCATAATGCACAAGCGAGTAAGGAAAAGGTTTATATTGTTCCAATTGAAGATACGGTCGAAGATGGTTTATACGCATTTTTACAAAGAGCGTTATCTACAGCAGAAGAAAATAATGCAGCTGCAATTATATTTCATGTGAATACACCGGGTGGAGTTGTAGATTCGGCTACGAAAATAGGAAAATTATTTACTGATTCAAATATCCGTACAATAGCATGGGTAGATAATCGGGCTTTATCAGCAGGTGCATACATTTCATTAAATGCTGATGAAATTTATATGAGCCCAGGTTCAACAATGGGTTCTGCGGCTATTATAGATGGTTCAGGAAATGCGGCGGATAAAAAAGCACAATCCTATTGGTTGGCAGCCATGAAAACAGCTGCAGAACAAAATGGAAGAGATCCTAAATACGCAATGGCGATGGCCGATGATAATAATACTTTAACTTCCTTTGGCGCTGGTCCTGGAAAATTGTTAACGTTAACAGAAAAGCAAGCTGAAGAGGTTGGGTATAGTGAGGGAACTGTCGAAAATAAAGAAGAGTTATTAAAAACATTAGGATATGAAAACACAGATGTTAGGAATATAGATGAAAGCTTTGCGGAAAAAGTTGCTCGTTTTCTCACTAATCCCGTTGTGATTCCAATTTTACTTACAATTGGATGCTTAGGTTTAGTTATTGAATTGTTCTCACCGGGATTTGGTCTACCAGGATTAACTGGGATTGCAGCATTCATGCTATTTTTCTTTGGACATTTAATAGCAGGGTTGACCGGCTATGAAACCATCATATTATTCCTATTAGGTATGGCTTTACTCATATTAGAGCTGTTTTTACCGGGGGGAATTGCTGGAGCAATTGGGTTTGCTGCAGTAATCGGTAGCTTATTTCTGGTAAGTGATAATAATACACATATGGCTGTTTCAATATTAATTGCACTTGTGGTATCCTTATCAGTATCTATCTTAATGGTAAAGGTGTTTGGAAAACAGATGAAATTCCTAAAAAGAATGATTTTAACCGATTCAACAAGTAGTGAAAGTGGATATGTGTCAAATGTTAATCGATTAGATTTAATTGGTAGAATAGGTGTTGCATATACGGATCTTCGTCCTTCAGGTATAGCTGTCATTGATGACGAGAGAGTGGATGTTGTATCAGAAGGTAGCTTCATAGCGAAAGATAGTAAAGTAAAAGTTATTAAAACAGAAGGATCAAGAATTGTAGTTAGAGAAATTAAGTAGTAAGGAAGGATGATTTCATTTATGGGTCCAGAAACAGTTACGCTAATTATAGCTGTATTTGTCGGTATTGTTTTTCTATCCATTTTCTTCACGTTTGTACCAGTAATGCTTTGGATTTCAGCATTAGCTGCTGGCGTAAGAATTAGCATTTTAACTTTAGTTGGTATGAGACTTCGTCGTGTTATTCCAAGTCGTGTAGTAAACCCGCTTATTAAAGCACATAAAGCTGGTTTGAATGTGACAACTAACCAACTAGAAAGTCATTATCTAGCTGGTGGTAATGTTGACCGTGTTGTAAATGCTTTGATTGCTGCTCAACGGGCAAACATTGAATTAAGTTTTGAAAGAACAGCAGCAATTGACCTTGCTGGGCGTGATGTTTTACAAGCGGTTCAAATGAGTGTAAATCCAAAAGTAATTGAAACACCATTTATTGCAGGTGTGGCTATGAATGGGATTGAAGTTAAAGCGAAAGCTCGTATTACAGTACGAGCAAATATTGAAAGATTAGTAGGGGGAGCTGGCGAAGAAACTATTGTTGCCCGTGTAGGTGAAGGTATTGTATCAACAATAGGTTCATCAGATAGCCATGCTCAAGTACTAGAAAATCCAGATATGATTTCTCGTACCGTTTTAGCTAAAGGTCTTGACTCTGGAACAGCGTTCGAAATTCTATCGATTGATATTGCTGATGTGGATGTAGGTAAAAATATTGGTGCTACACTTCAAACAGACCAAGCAGAGGCAGATAAGAAAATTGCCCAAGCGAAAGCAGAAGAAAGACGTGCAATGGCTGTTGCCCAAGAGCAAGAAATGAGAGCGCGTGTAGAAGAAATGAGAGCGAAAGTTGTTGAATCGGAAGCTGAAGTACCTCTTGCAATGGCAGAAGCATTGAAAAAGGGGAATATGGGTGTAATGGATTATATGAATTTACAAAACATTACAGCTGATACGGAGATGAGAGATTCTATTAGCAAGATGTCTGACGAAGAGAAAAAATAAACGTTATTGATATCAGATGTTTGGTCATAACTTTTCGTGTGTGAAAAGCTATGAAAGACTCTCAGTCTGAACAATTTGGTTACCTAGCTTCGGCGTCTTAGTTCATCTCTATTGATTAGAAGTACCTCTAGAAGGTGGATTAACCATCTAGGGGTACTATCTGAGATGTACAAGATTATACTTTAAAGCTGATATCTCAGTTATAACCTTTGATCAATCTTGGAATGTGTTTGTGCGTTTCTTTATAAGGTAAGAAGTATTTTATTTTGCACCTAGCATACTGTCTAAATTTACACTTGACACGCTAGGTCATAAGCCGTTCCATTTAGGAGGTTGAATACCACTGCTTCCTGTAAGTCATCTCTTACGAACTTGTATGTCTCCTTTCTGAAAAGAGACATATTAGCGATTGAAGATGTAAATGGATCGATAGTTTTCTTCGAGATAAGAGCTACGTTAAAAAGGCCTGATGACGGTTTTTCTTATAAAATGTCTAGAAAGGAGGATGACTCCTTATGATTGAAAAATTATTTGAGTTTGTAACAGATAATTTTATATTCGTTTTTATCATTATTGGTATTATTAGTTCGCTATTTGGCAAGGAAGATAAGAAGAAAAATAATAAAACAAATCGACCGACACAAGAAACGCAGCATAGACACCAAAGACCAGAGCGTACCCAGACCATTAAAACGATAGAACGAAAAATGGAAGATATGGCTAAGAAATTGCCTCAAGAAGCGAAAAAAGCGTTGGATACTGTTCATCCGGAAAAGATGAAAAAAGTGATGAGTTCTGCTCCTAGTAAAGTGGAGGAGCATCATCCTAATAAGTATGACCAATATGCAAGGCAAATTGCTGAAATGGAAAGAGAAGTTGAACATACGGTAATGAATGTTACGTCACTTAAAAAAACGGGTTCTTTACCTCATCAACAGCATCATAAAACTTTAAAGACATTCAGCAAGAATAACTTAGTAAATGGACTTATTATGCATGAGATTTTAGGTCCTCCAAGATCTAAGAAAAAGTTTAGATAAACAAGTGCTAGAATCCTCTTATCACTCATACATTTGAGTGAAAGGGGGTTCTTTTTTTATGGCGAAAAAGTGGAGTCAAAAAGTTAAACAGTTATTTGTAAACAGCACTGATTTTCCTAAAGATGTCATGATGGACCTCCCGAGAATTACGATGATCGGACAATTACATATATATATTGAAAACCATAGAGGGTTAATAGCCTTTACAGAAAATGAAATCCGATTGCAATTAAGCAAAGGTCAATTATCAATTCAAGGCAATGCTTTTGTTATAAAAACGATATTACCAGAAGAAATTCTATTAGAAGGAGTTATAACTTCTGTTTCGTTTGTTGAATGAAACGGGAGTTTGACTTTTGTTTTTATATGTAAGGGATGTATTGATAGGTCAGATGATTAATGATCACCACTTTACTTAATGGTGTTCAATAAAATGTGTACAAGCTATCGGTGTTCATTACTGCAGAATAAGAGAGAACTTCTGGCTGATGTTTTTGTTTGATTGATGGTTTAAAATGCTGATTCGGTTCATATTGATGCAGTTCTTTTATTACATTTTTCTAGTATGAATGGGAGTCTTAAGACCAGTTTGATCGGTATAAATGTGGGAGGTCGTGATGTTTATGAGAAATCAATGGTTGAATTTTTATACGGGTAGTGTAGAGGTCAAAGTATACGGTTTGCATATAGAACGCTTTTTAAATGATTTAGTTGAAAAAAGAGTGAAAATCTGGAATATGAAAAGAATGGGTGAACAGCATATTGTTTTTTCAATACCGCTTCATGACGTTGGGAAAATGCGTGTCATACTCCGTAAATATGATTGCAAAGTTAAGTTTCTCAAAAGATCTGGTGTTCCCTTTTTAACAAGAAGGCTTATAAGAAATAGTGGATTTTTGGTAGGTTTTTTCGTTTTTCTTATCTGCCTATTTCTCTTATCTAACGTAGTATGGAATATTGAAGTTACCGGAGCCAAGCCTGAAACAGAACATGCAATAAGAAAAGAACTTGCGAAAATGGGTGTAGAAAAAGGGAAATTTCAATTTTTTATGGAAGATTCCGATGCCATTCAACGCATTTTATCACAGGAAATTGATGAAATTACTTGGGTAGGAGTAGAATTAAAAGGAACGAGCTACCATCTTCAAGTTGTTGAAAAGAAGGAGCCTAAAAAAGCTAAAGTATATGATATACAAAATTTGGTTGCTAATAAAAAAGCCATTATACGTAAAGTTTTGGTCGAACAAGGTAAGGCGAAAGTTAATGTGAATGAGTATGTGCATAAGGGGCAATTGCTTGTGTCAAGCAATATAGGGAAAGATGAAAAAAGTGTACATGTACCAGCAAAAGGAATTGTGTTAGGAGAAATATGGTACAAGTCTAACGTGGAAATTCCGCTAGAGACTCAGTTCTCAGTATTAACGGGTAAGGAGTTAATGAAACATTACATTACGATTAATCAGTTTTCGATTCCTATTTGGGGATTCTCTAAAAATCCTTATAAAAATTACGGAAAAGAAGTAACGAAGAAGCCGTTTTACTTTTTAGGATGGAAATTACCGATATCATATAAAAGTGTAACTTATCGTGATAAAGAAGAGGTTGTAAGGGAATATTCAAAGAAAGAAGCTATAGAAAAAGGACTTGAAGTAGCAAAGAGTGATTTGAAAAAAATTCTACCTAAAAATAGTGATATCGTTGGAGAAAAAGTTTTGCACGAAAGAATTGAGAATGGTAAAGTTATATTATCAATACATTACCAAGTACTAGAAAATATAGCGATTGAACGACCAATTATCCAAGGAGATTAACGAATGACATTAGAACAAAAAATGGTAGACATACAGTTTGAAACACCAAATGAAGCATTAGCTCTATTGGGAACATCTGATAGCAATTTAAAAGTTCTTGAAGAAGAATTAAAAGTTTCGATTATTACTCGTGGAGAAAAAATTTCAATTGGTGGAGATGCTTCTAATGTTGAAGCGGCATATGATGTAATTAAGGCTCTGTTATCTGTTATACGAAAAGGTATAAAGGTCAGTGCACGAGATGTTGTGTACGCTGTATCTCTTGCTGAAAAAGGAGCTTTAGAATATTTTGAAGAAATGTATGATGAAGAGATTGCAAAAACAGTTAAAGGTAAACCGATTCGCGTAAAAACACTCGGACAAAAACAATATATTAATGCTATTAAATCGCATGATATCGTGTTCGGTATTGGACCAGCTGGTACAGGGAAAACGTATTTAGCGGTTGTTATGGCTGTTGCCGCTCTTAAGAGTGGTAAAGTGAATAAAATTATTCTTACAAGACCTGCCGTTGAGGCTGGTGAAAGTCTAGGCTTTCTTCCTGGTGATTTGAAGGAAAAGGTGGATCCGTATTTAAGACCATTATATGATGCATTGCATGACGTATTAGGATCTGAGCATACTCAAAGATTAATTGAAAGAGGCATTATTGAAATAGCTCCTCTTGCTTATATGCGTGGTAGGACATTAGATGATGCTTTCATTATTTTAGATGAAGCACAAAACACAACTGAAGCACAAATGAAGATGTTCTTAACTCGATTAGGATTTGGCTCGAAAATGATTATTACGGGCGATCGATCACAGATTGATTTGCCGAGAAATGCGAAATCAGGATTAGTGGCAGCTACGGAAATATTGAGTGAAGTAAAAGGGATTAGCTTTATCTTCTTAGAAGGTAGTGATGTGGTACGACATCCTTTAGTAGGGAAAATCGTCACAGCTTATGAAAATCATGGTGCATAGAAATAATAGAAACCGTCAGGGTATATTGACGGTTTTTTTGTTTGAAAGGGTGAAAGTTGTATTAAAAACTGCTATGATTTTTATAATAGCTAATCAGGCTACTTATTAGGTCCTTGAAAGAACGATGTATGATTTGGAGGAAAGTCCGATTATGAAAATAAATCAGTTTTTGTCACAAGTTAAACAATTACTTCAACATACTTTTTTTCAAGTGTTGTTATTCGCCTTACTTGCTCTTTTAGCATATAGCGTGATGTTTTCGAATGTGCGACCTGAAAAGATTGATGTAGAACTACTTAAAGTATCAGATACAACGATCAGGTCACCCAAAACGGTAGAAGACGTTGAGAAAACAGAAAAAGAAAAGCAAGAGGTGTTGAATCAAGTAACAGCAGAGTATACGTTGAAGAAGGAATATGCTCAAAATCGTGTGGATTTAATCTCCTCTATATTTGATTCTGTGCTTGAAGTAAAGAAAGAGTTTAGGGAACAATCTACTTCTGAGAAAAAAACATTAACCGCACAAGAAAAGTCCGAACAACTGGCTGAACAACTAAGCTCATTAAAAAGTAAACTAACGGATGATGTTAATAAAGCAATACCAGAATCTACTTATAGAGCTCTTTTAAGAGCCAATGAAAATGATTTATTAGTTGCTCAAGATATCACGGTTACTGCCATCAATGATGTGATGAGCAAAAATAAAATACCATCTAATGAAGTAGAAAATGCTAAAAAGCTAATTGAAGATGAGATAAAATCATCAGCGGTTAGCTCTGATCTACGCAGTTCATCAGTTGAGTTAGCTCGTTATGCTATCACGCAAAATTATTTTTTAGATCAAGAGAAAACGGATGAGAAGCGTCAGAAAGAATTAGAAAGTGTTGAACCTGTCATGATTCTTCAAGGTCAAATTCTTGTTGAAAAAGGACAACTTGTTGATCGAGACGTGTATCATAATTTAGAATTAGTAGGTTTGTTGAATAATGAAAATTCATTTTCGCCATTTATAGGATTGGCATTACTAGTCACTTTTACATTTGGTCTGATGTTTTATTTTTATCGAATTTTTGAAAAAGAAAATATGCAAAGACATAGTCATATTTTAATTTTTAGTTTAGTATTTATACTTGCCCTTTCAATTATGAAAACACTAAGTTTACTTTCCGCTGTTGAAAGTTATGATTTAAGCTTTTTCGTACCAGCGGCAATGGGAACCATGATTTTGAAAATACTATTAGATGGGCGATATGCGATAGCTTTTACAATTATTATGAGCATATTCGGTGCCATTATTTTTAATGAGAATATGACAACGAACTTTAATCTTTCGGCAGGTTTGTATATATTGCTAAGTGGGATAGCCGCTCTTTTGTTACTATCAACTCGAGATTTACAATCTAAGCTTTTTAAGATGGGCATTTTATTATCCTTTGTACATATCATTATTATTTTCGCGCTTGTCTTTACAATGGATATGCAATTGGATCGTATTGATTATTTCGTTTATATTTTTGCAGCATTTACGGCTGGTCTAGCTTCGTCTATTTTAACGATTGGGTTTTTACCGTTTTTTGAAGCGGGATTTGGTATATTGTCTACTATGAAGCTAATTGAGCTTTCTAATCCAAATCATCCTTTACTTAGGAAAATATTAACCGAAGCTCCGGGCACGTATCATCATAGTGTTATGGTTGCTAATTTAGCTGAAACAGCTAGTGAGGCAATTGGAGCAAATGGGTTATTGGCAAGGGTTGGCTGCTATTATCATGATCTTGGTAAAACGAAGAGACCACAGTTTTTTATTGAGAATCAAATGAATATTGAAAATCCACATGATAAATTGAAGCCTGCGACAAGTAGAGATATTATTATCGCTCACGTTACTGATGGGGTAAAGATTTTGAGAAAACATAAAATGCCTAAGGAGATAATCGATATTGCTGAACAACATCATGGTACGACTCTTTTAAAATTCTTTTATTTTAAAGCAAAAGAATTAGGAGAAGATGTGAAGGAAGAAGACTATCGTTATCCTGGTCCTAAAGCGCAAACGAAGGAATCAGCTATTATTGGTGTGGCGGATAGTGTGGAAGCCGCTGTTCGCTCTATGAGTCATCCAACGAAAGAAAAAATCGAAGTATTAGTTAAGAATATCATTCGGGATCGAATAAATGATAATCAATTTTCAGAGTGTGACATTACGTTTAAAGAGCTAGAAATTATTGAAAGAACTTTGTGTGAAACATTGAATGGAATTTTTCACTCTCGCATAGAGTACCCAGATATTAAAAATGAAGGATAGTAGGTGAAGTTAATGCTTCTAATTGATTTTATTGATGAAACAAATGCTGTAGAAGCACAGGATACTCAACTTATTGAGCAGTTGCTGCAATTTGCTGCAGAGGCAGAAGAAATTAAAGAGGAATGTGAAGTTTCTATCACATTTGTAGATAATGAAGCGATACGAGAGATTAATAAGCAGTATCGAAATAAGGATGCAGCTACTGATGTTATCTCATTTGCTATGGAAGAAATGGGAGAAGATGAAATCGAAGTCATTGGAGCAGACATGCCAAGAGTATTAGGGGATATCATCATTTCTGTTGATCGTACGAAGGAACAAGCTGAAGAGTACGGACATAGCTTTCATCGTGAATTGGGTTTTTTAGCGCTACATGGTTTTTTACATCTTTTAGGCTATGATCATATTGAAAAAGAAGATGAGATAAAAATGTTCTCTAGACAGAAGGAGATTTTAGCCGGTTATGGCTTATCGAGGCAGTAACAAAAAGTTTCCGTTTTCCAAAAGTGTGAAATGTGCTTTTGAAGGAATTGGTTTTTCTTTGCAAGAAAGAAATGTAAAGATTCATCTTTGTGTAGCTGTTTTGGTCATTATAGCGGGTCTATATTTTTCAATATCTCGTGTAGAATGGCTGTTTATCATAACTTGTATTGCAGGTATGTTCGCTTTAGAACTTATGAATACGGCTATTGAAAAAGTAGTCGATTTGGTGACGAATGATTATCATCCGTTAGCAAAAATGGCGAAGGATATAAGTGCGGGAGCTGTACTTATTTATACATTTTATTCAATAATTGTAGGTATCATTATATTTTTACCGAAAATATTGAACATACTATTAGAACAAATAAAATAAATGTACAATTATGCTTGTAATTTATAACAAGTGTATTACATTTTTTTTAAGTGAATCTCTGACAAGCTTTTTTGATGTAAAATAAAGCTATGGTCTAAGTGAAGGGAAGTTAAGAATGGAAGTAAAACAATTAATCGAAGAATCTAAAAAAGCTCGTGAAAAAGCATATGTTCCTTATTCAAAATTTAAAGTAGGAGCGGCTTTGTTAACGAAAGATGGAAAAGTATTTCATGGATGTAATATAGAAAATGCCGCTTATAGTATGGCAAATTGTGCAGAAAGAACAGCTTTGTTCAGCGCATATGCACATGATGAAAGAGAATTTGAGAAATTAGTAGTGGTTGCAGATACGCCAGGGCCATGTGCTCCATGCGGGGCTTGTCGCCAAGTAATATCTGAACTTTGTCCAAAGGACATGACAGTAATCTTAACAAATTTAAAAGGTGATGTTCAAGAACTAACAGTAGAAGAACTATTGCCTGGAGCATTTTCACCGGAGGATTTAAATGAGTAATAATACAACACATGAAAAGGCGTATAAATCGGGATTTATTTCAATCATTGGAAGACCGAATGTAGGAAAATCAACTTTTTTAAATCGAGTAATCGGACAAAAAATTGCCATTATGAGTGATAAACCACAGACGACTCGAAATAAAGTGCAAGGTGTTCTTTCAGCAAATGATTCACAAATGATTTTTATTGATACGCCAGGAATTCATAAGCCTAAGCATAAGCTTGGAGATTTTATGGTGAAAAGTGCAACTAACGCATTGCGTGAAGTAGATGTCATATTATTTATGGTTAATGCTGTTGAAGGAATAGGGCGTGGTGATGAATTTATCATTGAGAAGCTTCAAGGGTTAAAGACCCCAATCTTTCTTGTTGTAAATAAGATTGATGAGGTACATCCGGATGATTTATTGCCATTAATTGAAAAGTATAAAGAAAAGTTAAACTTTCAAGCAATTGTTCCAATATCAGCACTCGAAGGAAACAATATTGAAACGCTACTTTCAACAATTAAAGAACAACTTCCCGAGGGACCACAATATTATCCGGCTGATCAAATTACAGACCACCCAGAAAGATTTATTATTTCTGAGTTGATTCGTGAGAAGGCGTTACATTTAACACGTGAAGAAGTACCGCATTCGATTGCCGTTGTGATTGACTCTATCAAGAAAAAAGAAGAACGAGATATGATACATGTTATGGCAACGATTGTGGTAGAAAGAAGCTCCCAAAAAGGTATTATTATTGGGAAACAAGGAAGCATGCTAAAAGAAATAGGCCAAAGAGCTAGAACGGATATTGAATTATTGTTAGGTTCGAAGGTTTATCTAGAATTATGGGTAAAGGTTCAAAAGGATTGGCGTAATAAGATGTCAGTATTGCGTGATTACGGATTTAACGATGACTATTAATAGACGTGGTTAAATTTTTCATGCTGAAGGCATCTCAAATGGTCTAGCTATAGAACTATCGGGCTCGGAGAATAGGTTAGATCCTTTTCGAAAATCCAGAGAATATTTCCAATAAGGGCTGTTTAACGTTCTTCGTAAGTCTGATTCTTTTGCACATCGAATTAGTAATTTTTGTAGTACATGAAAATTTTATGGTCGGTCAAGATAATAGTATAGTTAGGATTTCAACTTGCTAGTGAAAAACTGAAAGGTGGGGTTTAGTATGTTGGATTTTACCTGGAGTATATTTAAGGAAACGGGTAATATTGATACGTATCTCCTGTTTAAAGAAATTCAGTTGGATCAACCAGACCCATGTGAAAATGTCGAAGAAGAACTAGCAGACATGAATTTTCCAATCTCCTAATAATTGTCTTGCCGTCTAAAGAAGGTGACTTGTCTTGATTCAAAAATGTGAGGGCATTGTCATTCGCCGGACGGATTATGGAGAAAATAACAAAATAATTACCATTTATACACGTGAATGGGGGAAAATCGGAGTGATGGCAAGAGGAGCCAATAAGCCAAACAGCAGGCTCTCTTCCGTCACTCAATTGTTTTATTATGGTTATTTTCTTGTACAAACCTCCTCGGGCTTAGGAAGCTTATCACAAGGAGAGTCTATTGAATCTTTTCGACATATTAGAGAAGATATCATGAAAACCGCATATGCATCGTACATAATTGAATTGCTTGATAAAGGAACTGAAGATAAAAAGCCTAATCCTTTTTTATTTGAGTTACTGTATCAAACACTGCATTATATCGATGAAGACTATGATCCACTTGTGTTGAAATTTATTTTTGAAATGAAAATGCTTCCTGTTCTAGGGATTCCTCCTATGCTTGATAGATGTGTCAACTGTGGAGAAACAGAAGGAGAGTTTTCTTTTTCAGTGAAAAATGGCGGTTTTTTATGTCATCGTTGTCAAAATGATGATCCTTATCGAATCAACATTAGTGCAAAATCTATAAAATTATTACGTTTGTTTTATTATTTTGATTTGTCACGATTAGGAAATATTTCCTTAAAAGCTGAAACGAAGAAGGAATTATCTTTTGTCATAGATGCTTATTACGAGGAATACTCTGGTTTACACTTGAAATCCAAGAAATTTTTACAGCAAATGAATAAACTAGAAGGTTTATTCTAATATGACAAAATAGCCTCATGAAGTATAAAATTATTATTTTTTACACATAATTTAGTTTAGTCATATTGACATTGCTAAAACTGTTGTATAAAATTCAAAGTATTATTAAGGTGAATATTGCAATGATGAAAAGTAGTAGCTAACTCCCTTTATAAAAGCGAGCCTGGGATTGGTGTAAGCCGGGTTATAAAAAGTTGGTGAAGGCGTTTCGGAGCAAGTAAGTAACTTAAAAGAGGCTGTTAACTTTACTTAACAGCAATTAGGGTGGAACCGCGGGTAACTCTCGTCCCTATGCTAGCTAATAGCATAGAGATGAGAGTTTTTTTGTTTCTCTTTTATCATCTATGCCATTAGCATAATAAAATTAGGTGGAGGTGCCGTATGAATATACAAAATATGATAGTAACATTACAAAAACATTGGTCAGAGCAAGGCTGTATCTTGATGAATGCTTATGATACGGAGAAAGGTGCAGGAACTATGAGTCCATATACGTTCTTACGAGCTATTGGACCTGAGCCATGGAATGTGGCTTATGTTGAGCCATCTCGTCGTCCTGCTGATGGTAGATACGGAGAAAATCCAAATCGTTTGTATCAACATCATCAGTTCCAAGTAATAATGAAACCATCTCCAGATAATATTCAAGAATTATATTTGGACTCATTACGTGCATTAGGAATTGATCCTTTAGAGCATGATATTCGTTTTGTTGAAGATAACTGGGAGAATCCATCTTTAGGATGTGCAGGCTTAGGTTGGGAAGTATGGTTGGATGGAATGGAAATCACTCAATTCACATATTTCCAACAAGTTGGTGGTTTAGAATGTAAACCTGTCTCAGTTGAAATCACTTATGGGATTGAGCGCTTAGCTTCTTACATTCAAAATAAAGAAAATGTATTTGATTTAGAATGGACAGAAGGATTTACAGTTCGAGACATTTTTGGTCAACCAGAATTTGAACACTCCAAATATACTTTCCAAACAAGTAACACAGAGATGTTATTTGAATTGTTTAACATGTATGAAAAAGAAGCTCATACACAAATGGAAGAAGGACTTGTGCATCCAGCATATGATTATGTTCTAAAATGCTCACACACTTTCAACTTACTTGATGCGAAAGGTGCCATTTCTGTTACTGAACGTACAGGATATATTGCGCGTTGTAGAAATTTAGCGAGAAAAGTTGCAAAAACGTTTTATGAAGAGCGTGAGAAATTAGGATTCCCAATCTTGAAACAGAAGGGAGAAAACAGCCATGAATAAGAAAGATTTATTATTAGAAATAGGACTAGAAGAGCTTCCAGCTCGTTTTGTAACCGATTCGATTGCGCAGCTTGCCAACAAAGTGGAGGCTTGGTTAAAAGAAAAAAATATTAGCTATTCTGAGATAAAAAAATATTCAACTCCAAGACGCTTAGCCATTTTAGTGACAGGTGTAAATGAAATGCAGGAAGATAAGAATGAAGAAGCAAAAGGTCCTGCTAAAAAAATCGCTCTTGATTCAGAAGGAAATTGGTCTAAAGCAGCGATTGGCTTTGCTAGAGGTCAGGGTGTAGCGGTTGAAGACATCTATTTTAAAGAAATTAAAGGTGTTGAATATGTACACGTTCAAAAATTTACTAAAGGTCAAGAAGTAAAAGACTTGTTAGTAGAATTAAAAGATATTATTACTTCATTATCTTTCCCGAAAAATATGCGTTGGGCAAATAATGACTTAAGATTCATTCGTCCTATTAAATGGATCGTTGCTCTTTTCGGAGAAGAAGTTATTCCTTTCTCTATTACAAATGTGGGGACAGGCAAGACATCACTCGGACATCGTTTCTTAGGGAAACAAGTAACGATTGAAGAACCAACAAGCTATGAAGAAAAAATGAAAGAGCAATTTGTTATTGTTGATGCAGACTATAGAAAACAATTGATTCGTACTCAATTACAAGAGTTAGAGAAGCAAAATGGCTGGGTTATTCCTGTAGATGAAGATTTGTTAGAAGAAGTAAATAACTTAGTAGAATATCCTACAGCGTTATTTGGAAAATTCGAAGATGAATTCTTAGAATTACCTGATCGTGTACTAATTACGTCAATGAAAGAACACCAAAGATATTTTCCAGTGAAAAATCAAAGCGGTGAGTTATTGCCATTCTTCGTAACAGTTCGAAATGGTAATGACAAAGGCATTGAAATCGTTGCTAAAGGTAATGAAAAAGTTCTTCGTGCACGACTTGCAGACGCAGCCTTCTTCTATCGTGAAGATCAAACAAAAGAAATTGCAGATTGCTTAAAGAAACTAGAAAGTATTGTTTATCATGAAGAAATTGGTACTCTTTCAGAAAAAGTAAGTCGTGTCCGAAGCTTAACAAATAGCATTAGTGATGCTTTGCAAGTGGATGCAGAAACAAAACAATTGGCAGACCGTACAGCAGAAATTGCTAAATTTGATTTAGTAACGGGAATGGTATATGAATTCCCAGAGCTACAAGGCTATATGGGTGAACGTTACGCACGTATTAAAGGCGAGAAGGAAGAGGTTGCTGTAGCGATTAATGAACATTATATGCCTCGTCATGCAGAAGATGATGTACCTTCAAGCCAAATTGGTGCAATTGTGAGCGTTGCAGAGAAAATGGATACAATTGCTTCATGCTTTGCGATTGGAAATATTCCTACTGGTTCTCAAGATCCTTACGCTTTACGTCGTCAAGCAAGCGGTATCGTACAAATTTTACTAGAAAAAAATTGGACGTTAAGCTTAGAAACGATCGTACAATTTGCACTAGACTTAGTCGAAAAACAAGGAATTGCGAAAAGAGATCTAGCGGAAATTAAAGCAGATATGATTACTTTCTTTGCTGCTCGTATTAAGCATTATTTAGGCGAAAAAGAAGTTAGATACGATTTAATTGATGCCGTACTAAGTGGTGAAATCGGTGAAGTAGCTTCACTTGTGAACCGCGCTCTTGTTCTTGAAAAAGTGAAAAATGATGAAAGCTTTAAAGCTAGTATTGAAGCATTGAGTCGTGTTATGAACATCGCTGTAAAGTTAGAGGTTGCTCCTAAGGTTAATACAGAGTTGTTCGAGAATGAATACGAAACAGCTTTATATAACCAATTTGTAGCGGTAAAATCAGAATACGAAACACTGCACAATGAAGAGAAAAAATTTAGCTTATTAACATCACTTAAGGGAGCTATTGAAGCATATTTTGATAACACAATGGTTATGGCAGATGATGAAGCATTACGTTTTAACCGTTTATCATTAATGAAAGAAATAAGTGATGAAATAAGCAGTTTTGCTCACGTAAATAAAATATTATCTATTTAATTTAAACAAACTGCTAATATTGTGGAGATTTTTCTCCATTAGTGTTGTCTAGTGACTAGGATAAGAATTAAAGAGACTGTTCATATGTCAATTTGAACAGTCTCTTTAAAAATATGTCTCCAGTTGTTCTTTCTGTTTGATTATTAGTAATAGTAGTGAAGAATTGAACAAAGTAGGAAGAAAAAAACAGCCTTTCTAAATTAGAAATTATCCTAAAAGGACTGGTGACGGTTTTTAGTATGAATCAAAGTGTTGTCTAGCTTCAGCGCCTAGCCCCTCGAGGTCATAATTCAAACTGACTAGAATGTCAAAGAGCGACTTTCTAGTCGGCTCGTCTTATGCTGGTCGGTTAGCTTACAAAAGCGTTGTCAATGGAAGTGAAAATTTTAAACTTAAGCACATTATGTTTAATAGATACGTATTTCTATGTCTAACCTTACACCTGCCATGCTCGGAAATAACCCATCTCTTTTCGAAAGTTAAAAACCAACTTTCTACAAGATCTGTCTTATTTCTGCTGCATGTCTCCTTTTTGATTAATAGTCGAAATAAATTTAGAAAAATAAGTAATACTTTCCTATTTCATGATAAGCGATTATCTAAAAAGGACCGGTGACGGTTTTTCTTTTATTAACCATTTTTATACATGTACTTTTGCTTACAGAATATATAGTATATAATATTTATATATAGTATATCTTATTTTCAGAATATTTGTGGTAAGGCGGTGATTATCATCGAACTGAATAAAAGACAAGAACATATTCTTCAAATTGTTAAAGAAAATGGTCCTATTACGGGCGAAAATATTGCTGAACAGCTTAACCTAACACGTGCAACTTTACGACCTGATTTAGCTATTTTAACAATGGCGGGATATTTAGATGCTAGACCACGTGTTGGTTATTTCTATAGTGGAAAAACAGGAACACAACTATTAACTGATAATCTTTCAAAGCTTTTTGTAAAAGATTATTCATCAATCCCGGTAGTAGTCAATGACGGCATTTCAGTTTATGACGCCATCTGTACGATGTTCCTTGAGGACGTTGGTACACTGTTTGTAGTGGATCAGAAATCGCTGCTTGTTGGGGTTCTCTCTAGAAAAGATCTACTAAGGGCGAGTATTGGCTCACAAGATTTAACGACTATTCCTGTCAATATTATTATGACAAGAATGCCAAATATTGCGATGTGTACACGGGATGATTTGTTAATCGATGTGGCAAAGCAATTGATTATTAAACAGATTGATGCCTTACCAGTTGTGAAACAAAATGATGAAGGCTATGAAGTGGTTGGTAGAATTACAAAAACAAATATAACAAAAGCACTAGTTGCTCTAGGAACAGAAGAACTGTAAAGTTTTGGGGAGGTTAAGCTATGGGTTCGACATTAATCTATGTGGTCTCTGATTCAGTAGGTGAAACCGCTGAATTGGTGACAAAAGCAGCCGTAAGCCAATTTATTAATAGTAATGTGACAATTAAAAGAATTCCTTACGTAGAAAATCCTGAACATATTGATGAAGTAATTGCATTAGCGAAGTTAAACCAAGCGATTATTGCTTATACGTTAGTTCGCCCTCATGACCGAGAATACATGAAGATGCGAGCAGAAGCAGAAAATATTACGACTTATGATATTATTGGTCCGCTCATGGATATGCTTCAAGCTAGCTTTAAATTAGAACCGGTTTATGAACCAGGTCTAGTTAGAAAACTTGATGAAGATTACTTTAAAAGAGTTGAAGCGATAGAATTTGCTGTTAAATATGACGATGGTCGAGATCCAAGGGGTATCCTCCGAGCAGATATCGTATTAGTAGGGGTATCTAGAACGTGTAAGACTCCTCTTTCTCAGTTTTTAGCTCATAAACGATATAAAGTGGCAAATGTGCCACTTGTTCCAGAAGTAGAACCTCCTGAGGAATTATTTTTAGTTGCACCAGAAAAATGCATCGGCCTTAAAATTAGTCCAGAAAAGCTAAATAATATCCGCAAAGAAAGATTAAAAACACTTGGTCTAGGCGATCATGCCATCTATGCTAATTTGGAAAGAATTAAAGAAGAATTGACATATTTTGAAAGCATCATTAGTAAATTAAATTGTCCGGTAATTGATGTAACAAATAAAGCAATTGAGGAAACAGCCAATACAGTAATAGATCTTATTAATAAAAACCGAAAATAAACACATGAAAAAAGACAC
>NZ_CAPG01000046.1:0-13661 GCF_000321185.1 Bacillus sp. AP8 | reverse complement strand
CTTTTTTATATTTAAAATGAACGACAGCACTATATAATTTTCTTCCATCTTCGCTTACAAACATTTGATGAGAGACAGAATGGACATGTAATAAAATCGTTTTATTAACGTCAATTTGATTTTGAATTTTTTGTTCAAGTTCTTTAATGTTTGATGCTTCAAAAAACTCGACTTTATCCTCAATCTTATCGAAAGAAATATTCATATGTTCCTCCTAGATATTTACTAAAGGCTATTATATCACTACTTTTAAAAAAGTTTTAGTAGCTGATTCAAAATTAAAACATACTATATTTATAAGAATAATTAGATAAGGAGGATGGAAGATGGGTTTAGAATTTTTACATGTATTTGAAAAATGGGCTGACTCTTATGACCAATCTGTGTTAGGGAATGACATTGAATATAAAGAGGTATTTGAAGGGTATCATGATATATTAGACGAAGTTGTAGTATTAACCAATGGTAAGGTAATGGAATTTGGATCAGGAACAGGTAATTTAACAATAAAATTACTTGAAAGTGGTCATCATGTAATTGCTGTAGAGCCCTCTTTATCTATGAGAAAAATAGCCGAGCAGAAAATATTGAATAGAGATCAGGTTCGGTTTGTACAGGGGGATTTTTTACACTTTCCTCTACTTGAAAAAGTGGATACGATTGTTAGCACACTTGCTTTTCATCATCTAACTGATGAGGAAAAAGCGTGCGCAATTAAAGAGTATGGAAAGTTGCTATCTAAAGGTGGTAAAATAGTGTTTGCAGACACAATGTATGAAAGTTTGGATGCGTATGTATTAGCAATTCATGAAGCGGAACAAGCAGGATACATGAATTTAGCTCAAGACTTGCAAACAGAATATTATCCAACTATTCCATATTTAAAAAGTGTTTTTGAAGAAAATGGCTATTCGGTTTCGTTTAAACGTTGCAATAAATTTGTTTGGATATTCGAAGCAATTAAAGAATAAAGAAGGGTGTTAAAATATGAAAATCGCAATCATCGGAGCAATGGAAGAAGAAGTAACAATATTAAGAGGTAAAATGGACCAAGTTCAACAGGAAGTAATCGCAGGTTGCGAGTTTAATGTAGGAACACTAAATGGTGTAGATATTGTGCTGTTAAAATCTGGAATAGGTAAAGTAAATGCTGCAATGTCTACAGCCATCTTATTAGAAAAATATAAGCCGACAGCTGTTATTAACACAGGATCTGCAGGTGGTTTTTCACCTGAATTAAAAGTGGGAGACGTTGTTATCTCCTCAGAAGTTGTACATCACGATGTTGATGTTACAATATTTGGATATGCGTATGGTCAGGTTCCGCAGTTGCCTGCAACATTTAAAGCTGATGAAGATTTGATAAAAGTTGCAAAGGAAGCAGCAAATGCAGTCTCTGAACTTACCGTAGTTGAAGGACTAATTGCAACAGGAGATTCTTTTATGGATGATGCTGAGCGTGTTGAATTTGTAAGAGGGAAATTCAAAAAACTGCAAGCTGCTGAAATGGAAGCTGCAGCTATTGCACAGGTATCCTATCAATTTGGAATACCTTTTGTCGTTATTCGAGCACTATCTGATATTGCAGGGAAAGAGTCTAATATTTCGTTCGATCAATTTTTAGAGACAGCAGCAGTAAATTCATCACAGCTTGTATTAAATATGGTGAAGATTTTAAGTAAATAAATCTATAACAGTCCCAAAAGATAACCAATTCATTATTGGTTATCTTTTTTATTGGGAATTTTTTAGGAGATTTTTGATGGAAATACTACCATCTATTACATGATTAGACTTCTATCTAGTTGTGTTAAGGTGTATGAGTAAACTTTATTATTCTATAGTTGGAGGGGAATGAAACTGGCTAAAAAATATCGAGAAAAAATGGTGGATTATAAACGTTTTGCCCTATTGCTGCTATGTGTCAGTACCTTTTCATATATTGGAACACTGATTTCTTTGAGTAAACAAACAGCTAATCAAAATATAATGATTACTTTGACGTTAATAACTTTAATAGCATCTATTGTCTTCTTTAGATTTTCTAGTATATACAAACAAAAAGCCATACATGCGGATAGTCATATAGAACAATAGAAATGGAATAAAACTTAAGGCTATTTAAAAGCGGTTTACCATCCCTTTTAAATAGTCGTTTTTTATTTGGCTGTTTTCTATGTATTATGGGTATCTAACAACAGAGTTGTTGTTATTTATTGAAAAGTAAAAAAAGTCAAATAAAAAGGTTTACAAATTACTAATTTTTGGCTATACTTACCAATATAACAAATTTACCTTAAGGAGGTCGAGGAACATGATGAAACTTCATATTTCATTAGACGTAAATGATTTACAATTTCATACTTCTACATTCGACCTATCGGGGTTACAAATTTGTTAAGGATTCAGTTTTTATAATTAACCTTTACATTATTGCCGTAGGAGAATGTTATTTCCTGCGGCTTTGTTATGCCTAAAGACGGGATAATTGTCGAGTAAATCAACAATTGCTTGTTTGAGCCGCAGGAGCATGATTCCTGCGGCTTTTTGTTTGGAAATGAAAGGGAGGTGGTAGTTTATGACGATCAATTTATTATTTTTTACAGTTACTTTGAAGTTAAATAAGATGACAAAGGAAGAGGCTGTTCATCAAGAAAAAGTTAAGAAAATCTATGAAGAAAATGCTTCAAAGATATGTCAATATAGACATTTTATGTAATAGTTACTTATAAAATCAGGAAGGGTGGAGATTATTATGGAAAAGATTATTATGAAGAGTTTACTAAAGTTATGGATTCAGACAGATAGTGGCTAACAATTGAATCTAATGATGTTGAGAGGTTATTTTTGAAAAATTTCCAATTTGTTCAAATATGCAATCGTGATTTGTTGGATTTATATGGTAATGTTCTTCCGAGAGAATCAATGAAACGGAGGGATTACGATGTTTATGATAGTTATGTCATTAATTATAACGTCTGTAATAGGTGTGGTTATCGCAACGGAAGTAACTGTTGAGGGAGAGCAAGCATAGGAAATTAACGGCTTTTTATTTATTATTCAAATGAAAAGGACCTCTGAAAAGTGATAAAAATCACTTTTTAGAGGTCCTTATAGTTGTTACTTAACTTGTTTTTTTCTATGAAATGATAGTCTGTTTACTATTGTCTTCGTCTTTCTTTTTCTGCACGATAAAATTCATGGAACATTTTCATAAGTGCTCTCTTTTCTATACGTGAGACATAACTTCTGGAAATGCCTAATTCTTTTGCAATTTCTCTTTGTGTTTTCTCTTTAAAAACACCTAGTCCAAATCGACTGACAATCACTTCTTTTTCCCTTTCTTCTAAGACATCGATATATTTTTTTACTTTCTCAATTTCCATATTTAATTGAATGGTGTCAATGACATCTTCGGATTCAGATTTCAGTACATCAATTAAGCTTATTTCATTTCCTTCTTTGTCCTGCCCAATCGGATCATGAAGCGAAATATCTTTTTTGTTTTTTTTGTAGCTCTTAAATGCATAAGAATTTCATTTTCTATACAACGAGCAGCATATGTGGCTAGTTTTGTCCCTTTGCCATCAGAGTAGCTTTCGATAGCTTTTATTAATCCAATTGTTCCAATTGATATCAAGTCCTCGGTATCTTCACCTGTGTTTTCAAACTTTTTAACAATATGTGCAACTAATCGTAAATTATGCTCAATTAACATATTCCGGGCATTTTCGTCTCCTTGGCTCATGAGCTTTAAGTACTTTTGTTCATCCTTTGCTGATAAAGGCTGAGGAAAGGCGTTATTTTTAACATATGATACAAGCACAACAATCTCTTTCACCACATATCCAAGTGCTAGTAACAATCCAGACAATTGATCACCCCCGCTTTATTCAGACATTCGCCTATAATCAATTCTATGTTGCGGGGACGAAATCGTGTCTGTACTATTTAATTCAATAAAAATTTATTAGTTTTAGTTGATTTTTATTAGAAGGTCAATAATTTTTAAAATGAAAAGACGAGTAGCTTTAAATGGAGAATAAGCTTGTAGAATAAATAGACAAAATTGACAAGCGAAAAAAAGAACCTGTCGTTTTTTTGTTACATATTTTATTAGTAGAAAATAATAAGGAGGTTTTTATATGAGCTATGGATACGGATATCCACTTTGTGGTTATCCACCACCACTACCTCCATCGTATTATGGGGGAGGAGGTGCATATGCACTTTTTATTATCTTGCTCATTATCGTATTAATCTTTGGTGGTTGGTGGTTCTTTAATGGGGTTTGGAATAATTGTTGTTGTGATTAGGGAGTTTAGACTCCCTATCTTTTTGTGATTTGTAGAAATATGACGAGTAGTTTATTATTTCGAGAATAGAAATATTCTGCGGAGAGTGGTAAAATCTCCATATTGGAAGGAGGAGAAATAGTATGACTTATTTAGAAGTTTGGGATTTAGAGGTGTTTTTTGAAGGTGGGAGTAAATCGCCTCAGTTTGTTACATACGTAGAAGGTATCAAATCAGAAATTAGTGAATTAGACAGTAAGGTAAATTCGTGGCAAGTAGCATCTGATGAGCAAGATATGAAAATATTAAAAGAGATTTTGGATATCCTTTCTGATGTTAAAAAGAAATTATTTCAGAGTATCGCATTTGTTGAATGTCTTGAAGCACAAAATACAAAAGATTTGGAAGCTAAGAAATGGAATGCTAAACTAACAGAAATTTCAGCTACATTGGATGGAATCCAATCAATATTAGAAGAAAAATTAATGATTATGGATGAAAACTTCTTTGAACATTTAGTTCAAAATCCATCTTTTCGAGAATTATCCTTTATTTTAATGGAAACAAGAAGAAATGCTAAAGAAAAGCTTTCTGTTTCAGAAGAGAAAATTATTCAAAAGCTTAGTATTGATGGGTATCATGGGTGGAGTCAACTCTATGATACTGTTGTAGGAACAGTAGAGATTCCATTTGAAGAAAATGGAGTAACATCTTTACTATCTGTAGGACAAGCGGCTAATAAGTTTTCTCATCCAGATCGTAATGTACGTAAGCAAATCTTCATGGAATGGGAGAAAGCTTGGGCGGATAAAGCTGAATTGTTTGCTCATGCATTAAATCATTTAGCAGGTTTCCGATTAAGTGTATATGAAAACAGAGGCTGGGATAATGTCTTAAAAGAACCACTAGCTATTAGTCGAATGACACAAGACACTTTGAATAGCATGTGGCAGGCTATTACAGAGAATAAAGAGCATCTCGTGAAATTTTTGCAGCGTAAAGCTCAATTATTAGGGGTAGAAAAGTTAAGTTGGTACGATTTAGATGCTCCGCTTAGTATGACTGAACAGCAAAAGCTTTCGTACGATGAAGGTGCAGCGTTCATTCTAAAACATTTCTCTAGTTTTGGAGAACAACTTACAGCGTTTACTAAAAAAGCATTTGAGGATCGTTGGATTGAGGCTGAAGATCGTTCGAATAAAAGACCGGGCGGATTTTGTACGGACTTTTCGGATAGTAAACAATCAAGAATATTTATGACTTATTCAGGTACATTAAATAATGTTTCTACATTAGCTCATGAATTGGGTCATGCATTTCATTCGTATGCATTACGTGATGTTCACCCATTAAATGGTAATTATGCAATGAATGTTGCTGAGACAGCTTCTACTTTTGCAGAAATGATTGTTTCTGACGCAGCAGTTAATGAAGCAGGTACTAAAGAAGAAAAAATTGCTATGCTTGAAGACAAAGTTCAAAGAACGATTGCATTACTGATGAATATTCATGCTCGTTTCTTATTTGAGACTAGATTTTATGAGGAAAGAAAGAGTGGAACGGTATCTGTTGAGCGATTAAATGAATTAATGACAGAAGCGCAAAAAGAAGCGTATTGTGATGCTCTTGAAGATTACCATCCTTTATTCTGGGCATCAAAATTACATTTCTACATTTCTGATACACCTTTTTATAACTTCCCATATACTTTTGGGTATTTATTCTCTCTTGGTATATACGAGAAAGCGTTAGAATCCAAAGAAGGCTTCGAAGAAAAATATATGGCGTTGTTGAAGGATACTGGATGTATGACTTCAGAAGATTTAGCGATGAAGCATTTACAAGAAGATATTACTAAAATGGATTTTTGGCAAAGAGCTGTTGGCTCTTGTGTAAAAGATATTGAATTATTTTTAGAATTAACAGAATGATAAAACAGTAAAGAAAAAGGGGCCTCTGAAAAGTGATTTTTATCACTTTTCAGAGGCCCCTAAGCTTTATCAAGTGCTCTATTGTTGATATAAGGAGTAATATAAAAATAAAATGTAAGAGGGTGTCCATCACTGTTTTTGGACACCCTCTTTTTTAGATTTTTTTAAGTTTAAACGGACTAACCATGGATAATGCCAATAAACACATTAATACTAAATAAAAGACAGGTGGGAAAGCAGGGATACCTAAATAGCTAAGAGTTACTAAACAGCCAGCTGCTGTAATAGGTAATCCTGTGAAATAACCGTTACTTTCAGTAATATTGAACTTTGCAAGACGAAAAGCCCCACAACCAATGTATAATACTGTAAAAAACATACCAGGTGCTCCCATATGTATAAGGACTGATTGATAAATAAGAAGTGCAGGTGCTACTCCAAATGATATAATATCACTCATAGAGTCCAATTGTTTTCCAAGTTCTGATTCGCAATTAAACTTTCTTGCAATCATGCCATCGAAACGATCTGCAAGAGCTGCTAAAAAGATAAACAATAAACTAATATTTAAGTTACCGTTTATTCCAGTTAATACTGCAAATCCACCTAATCCTAGGTTTGTTAGTGTCATTAAATTAGCGGTTTGTGATTTTAATTTCTTTATAGTTTGATCTAATACATCCGATAAGAACATTCTCCTCACTCCTTTTTAGCCGGATGGGATGAGACATAAAACTAAAGCTTATTGTATAATAATATTTTATTCTCTGCACATTATGCAAGAGATAATAGTAATAATTTATTTGTGGAGGGCGCATCTTGAAGAAATATTTTTATAGATTTTTTATTGAATTAACGAATCATAAATTGCTTTCAGTGCTATTAATGAAGTTCAGTCAATCGAAAATCAGTAAATGGATTATTCCATCTTATAGCAAGCAATATAAGCTAAATTGGCAAGAAGTTGAACAGAAACAAGGAGATTTTGAAACATTACACCATTTGTTCACAAGAAAGTTAAAACATGGTTCACGGGAGATTAATGAAGAAATAGATAGTGTAGTTAGTCCCGTTGATGCTGTATATGAAGAAAGTGGCATAATTGATCAGGATGAGAAAATTACTGTTAAAGGTAAGATATACTCGATTAAAGAAATGCTTGGTGACAATGAAGTGCTTCAAAAATATATAGGTGGTTATTATATTTTATTATATTTAAGCCCAAGTCATTACCATAGAATTCATTCTCCTATCTCTGGAAGGGTTGTAAAAAGATGGTCACTCGGAAAAAACTCATATCCTGTAAACAAACTAGGTATGAAATACGGAAAAGCACCCCTTTCTAAAAATTTTCGAGTTATTTCCGAAATGGAGCATGAAAAAGGCTCGATAGCAGTTGTAAAAGTTGGGGCGATGTTTGTAAATTGTATTGAAATAACGAATAGCAGTGATATGCTACATAAAGGAGAAGAATTCGCTTACTTTAGTTTTGGTTCTACTGTAGTACTCCTTTTTGAGAAAGACACGTTTGAGCCTAATCCAAATTTAAAGGAGCATTCAGAGATAAAATACGGTGAGCTTCTTGGTTATGTTAGATAAGATTCGAGAAAAATAAAAAAGGCTATCTCAAAGTGCGGATGTCACTAATAGAGATGCCTTTACGTATTGGTTAATGGAGTTAGTTTATTCTTTTCTTAACATGTTAGATATAGTTTTGAAAAGCTGAATGACAGTGTTTTGCATTTGGATTGAATGGGTTTGAACATGTTTAAGATGATTTTTTGATCCTTTGAGTTAATGAACGTCGGTGAATTTCGACTTCAATTAAGCGAATAAATTCTTTGTTGAGATTTAGTTTTTTAGCTTTGCAATAGGATTCAATTAACAGTTCATCAGATAATTTATTCATACTTTTTAGCCGCTCGGCTATTCACCTCCATCTCAAATTTGTTGTAATAAGGGTAAGAAAACTTGCATAAAATGATTAGTTAAAGATTTGATAATCCTACTTTACCAAAAAAAGGTAGATGGAACAATCTTCCTATTATCCACAATGAATAGTGGATAAGTTGTGGTTAAGTTGTTTATAAAGTTTTAATTTTTCAAGAAATACACTGCGAAAATTGTGAATAACTTTATCCACAATTTTGAAGCGGAAGATTTTTGTCGAAAAGTTTTATTGAAAATTAAAGAGAAATGTAAAATGTCATCTGTTATTTAGGAAAATAAATAATAGTTGTTTTGAAAGAATAGAGAAAATTAGGTATGATGTATTACGGTGAATTTAACGGAATAGGTAGAGGTGTAAATAATGCTCAAGCTTTTTTTACCAAGTGAACATGTGAAAAATATATTTGAAATAACGCCAAGTATTTTGAAAGAGCGTGGAATAAAAGGGATTATTACGGATTTAGATAATACGTTAGTAGAATGGGATCGACCTTCTGCTACTCCCATGCTAATTAAATGGTTTGAAGAAATGAATGAAAATGGAATTCGAATTACTATTGTTTCGAATAATAATGAAGAACGCGTTAAAAGCTTCTCAGATCCTGTAAAGTTACCCTTTATTCATCGTGCAAAAAAACCGATGGGACGAGCTTTTAAGCAAGCGGCTCAACAAATGGGACTAAAAAAGGAAGAGACTGTTGTAATTGGAGATCAATTGATGACGGATATTCTTGGTGGTAACCGAAGTGGTTTTCACACTATTTTAGTTGTCCCAGTTGCTCAATCAGATGGATGGGCCACTAAATTTAATCGTAAGTTGGAACGACGTATTTTATCAATTTTAAGAAAAAAAGGTATGATTACATGGGAGGATGCAAATTGACAAATCAAGAAAAAATATCATGTATTGGATGTGGTATTGACATTCAAACGGATAATCCGAAAGAAATTGGATACGCACCTAAATCAGCACTAGAAAAAGAACAAATTATTTGCCAACGTTGTTTTCGTTTGAAAAATTATAATGAAGTACAAGATATTTCATTAACAGATGATGATTTTTTGAAAATATTACATGAAATTGGTCGTAATGATGCTTTAATTGTAAAAATTGTAGATATTTTTGATTTTAATGGAAGCTGGCTGCCTGGTTTACACCGATTTGTTGGGAAAAATCCAGTATTACTTATTGGAAACAAAGTTGATTTACTTCCTAAATCAACAAAGCCAAATAAATTAATAAATTGGATGAAACAAAGTGCGAAAGAACTTGGTTTAAAGCCGATAGACGTATTACTCGTTAGTTCAGCAAAAGGATCCCGTATTTCAGAAGCCGTTGAGGCCATTGAAAGATATCGAAATGGTAAAGATGTGTATGTGGTTGGTTGTACGAATGTGGGGAAATCAACATTCATCAATCGTATTATAAAAGAAGTAAGTGGGGAAGGGAATGTTATTACAACTTCTCATTTTCCGGGAACAACTTTAGACATTATTGAAATTCCTTTGGATG
This sequence comes from Bacillus sp. AP8, assembly GCF_000321185.1. Taxonomy (NCBI): domain Bacteria; kingdom Bacillati; phylum Bacillota; class Bacilli; order Caryophanales; family Bacillaceae; genus Bacillus; species Bacillus sp. AP8. The sequence goes on along the minus strand of NZ_CAPG01000046.1, from coordinate 3,972 downwards.
ATGGTCATGCGTTAATGGATACACCGGGTATTATTAATCATCATCAGATGGCACATTATGTAGAGGGTAAAGATCTAAAGGTTATTACACCTAAAAAAGAAATAAAGCCTAAAGTTTATCAATTGAATGAAGAACAAACTTTATTTTTTGGTGGACTAGCTCGCTTTGATTATATTTCAGGGGGAAGAAGATCATTTACATGCTATATTTCAAACGAGTTGAATATCCATCGTACAAAGTTAGAAAAAGCAGATAATCTATATAAAGAACATGCTGGAGAATTATTAGTACCAAGCGTAGAAGTCGATGGAGAAGTCGTAGATTTGGTACCTCATTCTTTTTCGATAACAGAAGGAAAAACAGATATCGTTTTTTCTGGACTAGGATGGGTTACAATTAATGAACCAGGTGCCAAAATAGTAGCACATGTTCCAAAAGGTGTATCTGTCATGATACGCAGATCTTTAGTTTAATAAAGCATTATTATGAATGGAAAGTTGAGCACATAAGTAAATAACGTCTTATAGATAGATACTTACAAAGTGGGTGGAAGGATGAAACAATTATTTGGGGTGATTGGTAATCCGATTGCGCATTCTATGTCTCCGGATATGCAGAATGATGCTTTTGCCAATCAAGGAATAGATGCGTACTATCATGCTTTTAAGGTTTGTACAGAAGATTTGAAACACGCTGTCATGGGGATGAAAGCAATTGGAGTTCAAGGTTTCAATGTTACTGTCCCACACAAAACAAACATTATTCCGTTATTAGATCGAATTGATCCACTTGCTAAGGCAATTGGCGCGGTCAACACTGTGAAGTATGAAGATGGTGATTATGTTGGGTATAATACGGATGGTCCAGGTTATGTAAAAGGTTTGCTTTCTATATTGTCTAATCCACTTTCTTCATACAAAGCTTTGTTAATTGGTGCAGGAGGCGCTGCTCGTGGTTTATACTTTTCACTAATACAAGCAGGATTAGTGAATGTGGATTTAGCAAATCGTACAGTTACGAAGGCAAAGATTCTCATCGAAGAAAATCCTTATCGGACAAAGGTACAATCTAAGGCATTATCTTTAGAGGAGGCTGAAGATAAACTAGATGAATACCATTTAATTATTAATACGACATCTATCGGTATGAGCCCGAAAGTTGAAGAAAGTCCATTATCCTTAAAAAAATTGATTCCAAATACAATTGTAAGTGATATCATATATAATCCGTTAGAAACGAGATTTTTAAGAGAAGCTAAAGAGAAGGGGGCATTCATTCAGAACGGATTGCTAATGTTTGTTCATCAAGGAGCACTTGCTTTTCACATATGGACGGGGATTGAACCGGATTTGGAAAGAATGCAAAATATTGTTTTAAATAAATTAGGAGGTTAACAATGTTAACAGGAAAACAAAAAAGATTTTTACGTGCTACAGCACATCATTTATCACCGATTTTTCAAGTGGGAAAAGGTGGAGTAAATGAAAATATGACGAAGCAAATCTCTGAAGCATTGGAAGTAAGAGAGCTATTAAAGGTCAGTATTTTACAAAATTGTGATGTAGATAAGCATACTGTTGCGGAAGAGTTAGTAAAGGGCACGAAAGCAGAGTTAGTACAATTAATTGGGCACACGGTAGTTCTTTATAAAGAATCAAAAGAAAACAAGCAAATCGAATTGCCAAAATCAAAATGAAAAAAGTAGGTATCCTTGGTGGGACTTTTGATCCTCCGCATATCGGACATGCAATCATTGCTAATGAAGTATTATCGGCGCTACAATTAGATGAAATTCGCTTTATGCCTAATCATACGCCTCCTCATAAACAGAAAACGAAAAGTGTTTCTAATGAGGAGCGGGTAGACATGATACAATTAACGATTGAAGATCATCCGCAATTTGTATTAGATACTATTGAATTGGACTCACCAGGAACTTCATATACATTCAATACGATTGAACAATTGATTAATCAAGAGCCTGATACGAAATTTTATTTTATCATTGGAGCGGATATGATCGAATATTTACCTAATTGGTACCGTGTGGATGATTTAGTTAATATGGTACAATTTGTAGGAGTAAAAAGACCACCATATACAGTTGAAACATCATATCCTATAGTATTAATTGACGTTCCTCAAATTTATTTGTCATCATCCATGATTAGAGATAAAGTGAAGAAAGGCGAAACGATTCGCTATTTAGTTCCACGAACCGTAGAGAAATATATAGAGGAGAACGCTTTGTATGAATCGTGAACAAGCATTATCAATCGTTAAGGAGCATTTAACAGAGAAACGCTATGTGCATACAATAGGAGTAATGGAAACAGCTATTATTTTGGCTGAACGATTTGGAGCAGATGTAAAGCAAGCGGAATTGGCTGCCATATTTCATGACTACGCTAAGTTCCGTAATCGTGAAGAAATGAAACAAATTATTATTGATCAGCATATGCCACAAGATTTACTAAACTTTCACCATGAATTATGGCATGCACCAGTTGGGGCATACTTAGTAAAAAACGAATGTGGAATTGAAGATGAAGAAGTTTTGTCAGCAATAACGTATCACACAACGGGTAGAGTAGATATGACTTTACTTGAAAAAGTTATCTTTCTTGCTGACTATATTGAACCTGGACGATCGTTTCCTGGCGTAGAAGAGGTAAGAGAGAAAGCGAAAGAAAACTTAAATACGGCAGTTGTTTATGCACTACGAAATACGATTACGTTTTTATTGTCGAAAAGTACAACGATTTATCCAAATACTTTTCTTGCATATAACGATTTAGTTAAAAAAATGGAGGAATAAGATTGTTAAACGAAAAAGAATTATTACTTACTGTAGCTAAGGCTGCAGATGATAAAAGAGCAGAAGATATAATGGCGCTTGATATGAGAGGAATATCATTAGTTGCAGATTATTTTGTAATTTGTCATGGTAACTCAGATAAACAGGTTCAAGCAATAGCGCGTGAAATGAAAGAAAAAGCACAAGAAAATGGTTTTGAAATCAAACATTTAGAAGGTTTTGATGAGGCTAAATGGGTTCTTGTTGATTTAGGAGATGTAGTAGCTCATGTATTCCATCGCGATGAAAGAAGCTATTATAATTTAGAACGTCTTTGGGGAGATGCTCCATTAGTACCAATTGAAAAAGAGCTTCAACAATGAGTTATCAACGATTTGCATTTGTTTATGATGCGCTGATGCAAGATGTTCCATATGAAAAGTGGATTGAGCGCTTTATGGAAAAAATGCAAGCATACAACATCAAAGGGAAAAAAGTGTTAGATGTTGCTTGTGGAACAGGTGAATTTACGATAAGACTTGCAGAGAAAGGTTATAACGTTACAGGAGTTGATTTGTCAGAAGAAATGCTAGCAATTGCTAAAGTGAAGGCGGATCAGCATCAAATAAATGTTCCTTTCTTTCATCAGAACATGATTGAATTATCGCTGGGTGATAAATTTGATAGCATTGTTGTTTTTTGTGATTCTTTAAATTATTTAGAGGAAGAAGAGCAAGTTCAAGAAACATTCCGCCAAATATATGAGCATTTAAATCATGGTGGTTTATTTATGTTTGATGTGCATTCTATTTATAAGATGGAGCATATTTTTGCAAATGCAACATTCGCGGATGTAACGGATGATGTATCTTATATCTGGAATTCGTTTGAAGGTAAAGAAAGATATAGTGTTGATCATGAATTAACCTTTTTTGTTAAAGTAGATGAAGAATCTGATCTATTCGAACGATTTGAAGAAGATCATTATCAACGAACCTATCCAATTGAAACATTTATAAATTGGCTTCAACAGATTGGTTTTACTGTGAAAGAAGTGCTTGCAGATTTAGAAAATCACGAGCCTCAAGCTGAAAGTGAACGAATCATGTTTGTTGCTGTGAAAGAATAACAAAAAGAAGGGGCCTCTGAAAAGTGATTTTTTATCACTTTTCAGA
>NZ_CAPG01000047.1:0-49109 GCF_000321185.1 Bacillus sp. AP8 | reverse complement strand
TTTTTATATTAGTTGAGCACAAGATGATACGTCATGCTGCCATTTAATTTTGTCACTGAGTTACAGTCTTTTTATTTCTTTACAAATTCAGAAACGACTTTAGCGGCCTGAGCACGAGTTGTTGCTCCTTTAGGATCGAAAGTACCGTTTTTATAGCCCCTAATAAATCCTAATTCATTTGCAGCATTTATTGAAGGAATGAAATTTTTGGAAATTTTATTCCGGTCATTAAATGCTGCGTCTTTTTTCGCTTTATATGGCTCACCTATTTTCTTTTCATAGGCGCGAACAATCATATAGGCCATTTGCTCTCGGGTTATTACTTTATTGGCTCCAAATTTTGCTGGAGGCATCGTTGTTAGCCCATTTTTATAAGCAGTTTCGATATCTTTTCTAACAGTTGCATTTTCTGTGCTAAGTCCTAGTGAACGAACCAGCATGGCGACAAATTGTCCTCGTGTAATTTGTTCTTCCGGTGCGAATATAGTATTACTTTTACCACTTATTATTTTTTTGTTAACTAAGTAATCGATATAAGCTTTAGCCCAATGATTTGTCGGTACATCTGTAAAGTGAATGGTTTCTTCAGGTGGTTCTGGATTTTCTCCTTGATTAGCACTCAAATCAATAGTGAAAATTCCGAAACCTTTATCATCTTTTTTCCCTGTATATGTGATATTTTTGGTGTCTTTCGCATATTCTTCAGCTTTAGGATTAGAAGTAAAGGTTACTTTTACTTTATCGTTAATAGGTGATATGGACCAATTGTTATCAATTGACGGATTTATTTCCTCGACTTCTGAGATGTAATCCATTAGTATTTGTCTGTTTTCATCAGCAGAATCAATGATATATTTACTGCCCTTAATTCCTGGGAAGTTTCCTCCGCCACCAGCTCGATAATTGTTTGTTACAACGATAAAATCTTGTTTTAAATCTAGAGCTTTACCGTTATACTTCAGATTGAAAATTCGACTCGAGTTAGCATCGTTAACGGTGCCATCTGCTTTATATTTTGCCGTTTTTGTTACATCAACCTGATACGTTACCCCGTCAATGACGTCAAAGTTAAATACTTGAAAACTAGGGTCTAGAAGTGCTTGTGCTTCTGTTTTGTTCGGATCAATTTTATTGAATTTACCTGCAGACATTTCTAGCCATTCTTTAACTACGGAGCCTTTTGCTAAAATGGCTTTCAATGTATTATCATATAAATATAAGTCTCCGGCACTGCGAATGGTTAAATCACCTTTTTTTATTTCTGTAAATTCATCGACTCCATTTCGACCAGCTTTGAATGGTGCTCCTACTGATAATATAGGAACATTTTTATATTGTGGAGCATTTAATTTAATGTATTTCTCGGCATACCATTTTTGTGCGGCCGTTACTACTTGAACTGATGGATCGTCTTGAACAAGGGCGAAATAGCTATGAATTGGGGCAGTTGTTGTGCCTAGTTTCCCCATAGTGTAGTTAATAGTTGCTTCATGATCTTGTTTAATTAGATTGACTAATTTAGAATCAGCTTCAACTGTTGGTTTTTGCGTTGTAGCATCATAAATTTGTTTGGTGGATGATTGAGATTGCACTACCTTCCATTTCCCGTCGACCTTCTGAATGTCTAAATCAATTAATCCTAGTTTTTCACCTCCATATCCTGCTTGGACTGCAGGAACCCCGTTTATCGTTCCTTTTTCATTATCCACTCCTGATAAAAGTTTGCCGTCTTTATCTTTGAATAACGCGTCCAATGATTTGATATCCGCAGCAGGAAATACTTTATGAGTATGTGAGAATGTAAGAGCGTCAATACCTTTTACTTTTGTTAAAGGATAAATGGCATCCTCTGCACCTTTATTCGCTTCAGCAGAACTATTAAATCCAGAATGAGCCATAACAATAACTAAATCTGCTCCTTTTTCTCTCATTTCTGGTACGAATTTTTCTGCTGTTGCCACGATATCCTTTGTAATTACTTCTCCTTCTAGATTGGCTTTGTCCCAATCCATAATTTGAGGAGTAACGAGACCAAGGTATCCAATTTTTATAGTTTGTTCTTTTCCACTTTCATCTCTAACTTTCTTTTCTAATATTTTATATGGAGTGAACTTATTTTTGTCGTTATTAGGATTTTGATCCTTGTCATCAATATAGACGTTGGCACTGACATAGCTAAAGTTAGCATCATTATATAGTTCATCTAAATAATCTAAGCCATAGTTGAATTCATGATTACCTAGAGTTGCCATATCATAACCCATTTCGTTCATAATTTTAATGACAGGATGTACTTGTCCTTTCTTTAAAGGGTTCACTTTAGCCGTATATGTACCAAGAGGAGTTCCTTGTATAGTGTCCCCGTTGTCAACCAATACAGTATTTTGACTTTCTTTTCTAGCCTGTTTAACTAATTCTGCTGTCTTGATTAATCCAACCTTGTCAGATGTAACACCTTTGTAATAGTCGTAACTAAGTAAGTTCGTATGAGTATCTGTCGTTTCCATAATTCGTAGTTTAATGACATCTTGGTCGGCAGCATTCACAGGTAGAACTGGAATCATTAATGGTACCATTAGACCTAGAGATAACGTCATACCGAGAATCTTTTTCGATTTTTGCTTACTATTTAACAAGATCATTCCTCCTATTTATTAATGAGACTATATTCAACAGTATCGTAACATGTTTATATCTCATATTTTGTAGTAATTTGTAAAAATAAGGTAAATTTTTCGATTTGTTATGACATTTTTCTTTATGTGTTAATGGGATAATAACTACTTAAAATACTCTTAATTCCTCTTTTTTAGGAAATAATAAGATGAAACTTATATGTTTTTGATTCAAGATGACATATGTTGTAGAACTATATGAATCGGCAATGTAATAAAATCTGGAGGATAAATAAATGACTGGAAAAGATCGATTTAAACAAGCAGAGTTTGCTGCAATGGTTGGTATTGTCGGAAATATCGTATTAGCTATAATAAAGGGGATTTTTGGAGTAATAGCTAATAGTAAAGCATTAATTGCAGATGCTGTGCATTCAGCTTCTGATGTAATTGGGTCTCTTGCCGTTTATATTGGATTAAAAGCTTCGAAACGTCCCCCGGATAAAGATCATCCGTATGGACATGGTAAGGCTGAATCAATTGCAGCCATTATTGTAGGAGTATTGTTATTTCTAGTTGGAATTGAAATAGGTATATCTTCGTTTAAAGCCTTTTTTTCAATTGTCGAACCTCCGAAAACAATAGCACTTTATGTCATTATTTTTTCGATTATTGTTAAAGAATCGATGTTTCGTTATAAATACAATTTAGGAAAAAAATTAAATTCACAAGCCTTGATTATTAATGCCTATGAGCACCGTTCGGATGTGTATTCATCAATTGCGGCTCTTATTGGGGTAGGAGCCTCAGTAATAAGCCGAAAAATAGGAGTTGAATGGTTAACATATGGTGATCCTTTAGCTGGATTGTTCGTGTCAATCCTTGTATTGAAAATGGCTTTTAATTTGTCTAAAGAAGCCATTCATACAACCTTAGATCATGTATTACATGAGGAAGAGATAGAGCCTTTTAAGAAAATCATATTACAGGATCAGGAAGTAAAATGTATTAATTCCCTTTATGCCAGAGAGCATGGGCATTATGTCATTATTGATTTGAAAATCTCAGTTGAACCATATATTACGGTAGAGCAAGGGCATGCAATAGGTAAACGGGTAAAAAAGCGATTATTACAGCAATCAAATATAAAAGATGTATTCGTACATATTAATCCGTTAGGAGAAGAGGAATAGATGTGTGGAAATGAATTGAAACCCTTTCAGCACTTCTGTATAATAAGGAAGGTTGAGGGGTGAAGTTATGTTACAGTCAAAATCACGCTGGAACGTAGAAAAGTCAAATCAGCAAGCTGTGGAAATGTTGACAAATGAATTACATATAACACCGTTAGTTGCACAACTACTAGTAAACCGTGGAATGGAGACAGTGGACTCTGCCCGGTCATTTTTATTTATAGAACAACTAGAATTTCACGATCCTTATCTATTAAAAGACATGGATAAGGCGGTAAAACGGATTCATGAAGCAATAGACAATCGTGAGAACATTCTTATTTTCGGTGATTATGATGCTGATGGAGTAAGTAGTACAACTGTTTTGATGGAAACATTATCTTCATTAGGAGCTAATGTGGATTTTTATATTCCTAATCGTTTTACTGAAGGATATGGTCCAAATGAAGGAGCTTTTCAATTAGCGAAAGACCATGGTACCGATTTAATTATTACGGTTGATACAGGAATTTCTGCATTACATGAAGCGAATGTTGCCAAAGAACTAGGGATGGACTACATTATTACAGATCATCACGAACCAGGTCCAGAGCTTCCAGAAGCATTTGCCATTATTCATCCGAAATTAAAGGATAGTACGTATCCGTGTAAAGATTTAGCAGGTGTTGGGGTAGCATTTAAGTTAGCTCATGCATTGCTTGGAGAAATTCCTGAAAATTTGTTAGAAATCGTTGCGATAGGAACAATTGCAGATTTAGTACCTCTTAAAGATGAAAATCGTTTAATTGCCGCAAAGGGCATCCAAAAAATGAAGCAAACAAGTCGCCCAGGATTACTGGCACTTTTTAATAAAGCAGGAATTGAACTTGAAAGCTTAAACGAAGATAGTATTGGTTTTGGCATAGCACCTCGTATTAATGCAGCCGGGAGATTGGCAGATGCTGATCCTGCAGTTGATTTACTTCTTACGAATGATTCGGTATATGCACAAAGTATTGCTGAAGAAATTGATTCAATGAATAAAGAGCGACAAACGATTGTGGCTGAAATTACAAAAGAAGCAATAAAGCAAGTTGAGGAAGAATTTCCTATCGATGAAAACAATGTACTAATTGTAGGGGCTGAAGGCTGGAATGCTGGAGTTATTGGGATTGTGGCTTCTAAGCTAGTAGAAAAATACTATCGTCCAACAATTGTCTTAAGCTATGACAATGAGAAAGGTTTGGCAAAAGGCTCTGCTAGAAGTATTGCTGGCTTTGATCTTTATCATAATTTGTCAAAATGTCGTGATATTTTACCTCATTTCGGTGGACATCCAATGGCTGCAGGAATGACATTAAAAATTGAGGACGTTAGTGATTTAAGAAATCGTCTAAATAAATTAGCAACTGAAGTATTATCGGAGGAAGATTTCATTCCTATTACAAATATTGACGCTTCTATTCGATTAGAAGATGTGAATTTGGAAACAATTGAAGAAATGGGTAAACTTTCACCGTTCGGTATGTCTAATCCGAAGCCTCGAGTGTTATTGTCTGATATTCATTTAGCAACAATGAAACGAATAGGAGCTGAGGGTAACCATTTAAAAGCACTTTTGAAAGATCAAGATTATACTTTGGATGCGGTGGGATTTGGAATGGGTGATGTAAGTGATGAAGTAACGCCAAATGCCGTTATTTCAGTCATTGGAGAATTGGCCATTAATGAATGGAATAATATCCGTAAACCGCAAATTTTTCTGCAAGATCTTTCAGTGAATCACTGGCAGTTGTTTGATATTAGAGGAAACAAAAAGCTCTCACAGCTATTAGCTCATATACCTGAAAAACAAACAAAGATTATATTTTTTAATGAACAATTCGTGCAATATTTACCAGCTGGTGAAAAGCGTCAAGTTGTTATTATTGATAATGAAGATAAGGCATTAGCTGAAGACTTAACTAGTCAAAATGTTTTATTAGTTGACATGCCTTCTAATGAAGAGTATCTTTATAAATTGCTAAGTGGAAAAAAACCAAGTCGTGTATATACTCATTTTTATCAAAATCAACAGCATTTTTTTAGTACGATTCCAACCCGAGACGATTTTAAATGGTTTTATGCCTTATTGTTAAAGAAAGGCTCATTTGATGTTAATCGTTATAGAGAGGATATTGCTAAGCATAAAGGCTGGTCACTTGATACTGTAGGGTTTATCTGTCAGGTGTTTTTTGAATTAAATTTTGTTACAATGGACAATGGATTTATTTCAATCATTAAGCAACCACAAAAAAGAGATGTGAGTGAAGCTCCATCATATATAAAGAAACAACAACAAATTAAATTGGAAAATGAGCTTCTTTACTCGTCATATCAACAATTATATGACAAAATGCAAAGCTATTTAGATGGTAAAGAACTCAAGGAGGAAATAACGTCATGGATTTAAGACCATATATTACTATAGTACCTGATTGGCCAAAGCCTGGTATTGTTTTTAAAGATATTACAACATTAATGGATAACGGAGATGCATATCGTTATGCTACAGATCAAATTGTTGAATATGCAAAAAAACAAAAAATTGACCTAGTAGTAGGACCAGAAGCTAGAGGATTTATCATTGGTTGTCCAGTAGCTTATTCTTTAGGAGTAGGCTTTGCTCCAGTTCGTAAGGAAGGTAAATTGCCACGAGAAACAATAAAAGTAAATTATGGTTTAGAATATGGAGCAGATGTGTTAACAATCCATAAAGATGCAATCAAACCAGGACAACGAGTTTTAATTACTGACGATTTATTGGCAACTGGTGGAACAATTGATGCAACGATTAAGCTAGTTGAAGAGCTAGGTGGAATTGTAGCAGGTATTGCATTCCTAATAGAACTAACTGAGCTAGATGGCCGTTCAAAATTAGACGGATATGATGTTTTAACTTTAATGGAATTTTAATTAGTAACCTTGTCTTAATGACAAGGTTTTTCTTATAAAATTTGATAAAATGATATATAATTAATAGTTAAGATTACTTTTTAGCGAATGATGGATAAATTTCAGGAAAAATGAAGGATTAACCACTTTACTTTCTTTCATTTTTTTTTGATAATAGTAACAATACACTGTCGTATTGTCGATTGATTGATAGGTGAATTTTTACTACGGAAATTAGTGGGGTTAACAAGAAACGGAGATTGACCGTGCTTGTCTATTATATATTTAAGGTGGTTTCATGGCGAACGAACATATAGTAACTTCAAAACAAGTGATAGAACGAACAAAGTCTTATTTGCAACCACAAGATGTTGCAATTGTCGAAAAAGCATTTCACTATGCTGAAAATGCTCATAAAGATCAATATCGTAAGTCCGGAGAGCCCTATATTATTCATCCAATTCAAGTAGCTGGAATTTTAGCTGATCTTGAACTAGATGCATCAACGGTTGCTTCTGGTTTTCTTCATGATGTTGTTGAAGATACGGATGTAACGTTAAAAGATTTAGAAGAGAATTTTAATCCAGAAATTGCTATGCTTGTTGACGGTGTAACGAAGCTGGGGAAAATTAAGTATAAATCTCATGAAGAACAACAGGCTGAAAATCATCGAAAAATGTTTGTCGCTATGGCGCAAGACATACGAGTGATTTTAATTAAGTTAGCAGACCGTCTGCATAATATGAGAACTCTAAAACATTTACCTGCGGAGAAACAGCGAAGAATTTCCAACGAAACGTTAGAAATTTTTGCACCTTTGGCTCACCGCTTAGGTATTTCCACAATTAAGTGGGAGTTAGAAGATATCGCTCTTCGCTACTTAAATCCACAGCAATACTATCGTATTGTTAATTTAATGAAGAAGAAGCGAAATGAACGGGAAGAGTATTTAGAAGAGGTTATTTTTGAAGTACGTGAGCAATTAGAAGAAGTACAAATTAAAGCTGAAATCTCTGGGCGTCCTAAACATATTTATAGTATTTATCGTAAAATGACACTACAGAATAAACAATTTAGTGAAATTTACGATTTATTGGCTGTTAGAATCCAAGTAAATAGTATAAAAGATTGTTATGCTGTTCTAGGAATTATTCACACCTGTTGGAAGCCAATGCCTGGTCGTTTTAAAGATTATATTGCAATGCCAAAGCCTAATATGTATCAATCTCTTCATACTACAGTGATTGGCCCGAAAGGTGATCCACTTGAAGTGCAAATACGTACATTTGAGATGCATCGAATCGCTGAACTAGGTATTGCTGCTCATTGGGCGTATAAAGAGGGCAAGGAAACTACAACCGAATTACCTTTAGAAAAGAAATTGAGCTGGTTTAGAGAGATTTTGCAATTCCAAGATGATACATCTAATGCACAAGAATTTATGGAATCATTAAAAATTGATTTATTCTCTGATATGGTATTTATTTTCACGCCAAAAGGTGATGTCATCGAACTTCCATCAGGATCCATTCCGATTGACTTTGCTTATAGAATACACTCGGAAATTGGTAATAAAACAATTGGTGCAAAAGTGAATGGAAAGATGGTACCGCTAGATTATAAATTAAAAACTGGTGATATTATTGAAATCCTAACTTCTAAGCATTCCTATGGTCCTAGTAAAGATTGGTTGAAAATCACTCAAACTTCTCAGGCGAAGAATAAAATTCGTCAATTCTTTAAGAAACAAAGCCGTGAAGAAAATGTTGAAAAAGGGCGAGAGCTTGTTGAAAAAGAAATCAAAAATATGGAGTTTGATTTAAAAGAAGTTTTAACAAGTGAAAATATTAAGCGCGTTGCGGATAAATTCAATTTTACGAATGCTGATGATATGTATGCAGCTGTTGGCTACAACGGTATAACAGCAGCCCAAATTGCCAATCGATTAACGGAAAAATGGCGTAAAATTAAAGAGCAAGAAGAGCAGCTGACAAAAATTACCGAAGCAACTTCCGATATTAAATCGTCCTTAAGAATTTCTAAAAAACGTGATTCTGGTGTTCGTGTTAAAGGTGTAGATAATTTATTAATACGTATGTCAAGATGTTGTAATCCAGTTCCTGGTGACGACATTGTCGGATTTATTACGAAAGGTCGCGGAGTTTCCGTTCATAGAAGAGATTGTCCAAATATCGTTGGTGAAGATGTAGAAAATCGATTGATTCCAGTTGAATGGGAATCAGGAGAATGTGAGAGCAAGGAATACAATGTGGATATAGAAATTAACGGGTATGATCGCCAAGGACTACTTAATGAAGTGCTTCAAGTAGTAAATGAAGCAAAAACAAATATTTCGGCTGTTACGGGTAAAAAAGACCGAAATAATATGGCTCTTATTAATATGTCAATTTCTATTCATAATATTAGTCATTTGCATAAAGTGGTAGAAAAAATTAAGCAAATCCCAGATGTATATTCTGTTCGAAGAATTATGAATTAAGAGGTAGAACATGAAAATTGTGTTACAGCGTTCAAAACAAGCTAGTGTTACTGTCGATGGAAAAGTAGTAGGGAAAATTGATAATGGTTTAGTACTACTAGTTGGTGTTACACATGAAGATACAGTAGATGCAGCCAAATTTTTAGCTGATAAAGTAGTGAACCTACGTATTTTTGAGGATGGAGAAGGTAAGATGAATCTTTCTCTATTAGATGTCGGCGGGGACATTTTATCTATTTCTCAATTTACCTTATATGGAGATTGTCAAAAAGGTAGAAGACCTAATTTTATGGAAGCAGCAAAGCCAGAATTTGCAAATGAGATTTATAATGTTTTTAACGAGGCTCTTTCTAGTAAAGGAGTAAAGGTAGAAACAGGTATATTTGGTGCAATGATGGACGTACAATTAATCAATGATGGTCCAGTAACCCTCATATTAGAGAAATAAGTAAGGTGCAAAACCATAAAGAGAGTGTCCAAAATATTAAATATGGTGGACACTCTCTTATATTTTTGTTATTTGTAATTAACTCCCTTTAGCAACCAAAGAGTAAAATAAATATAGTATATGACAAAGCATATCATAAGTTTTGTGAATAAAATGAGTCTAAAAGGTTGATTGGAGCGGAAGGTGCGAGACTCCTGAAACGAATTCAACTCAGCCTATATTCATTTCTTGTTAATAGACAACAACGTATACGACAGCTTCTATACTTATACAAAAAATATATCTATAAAAATGGAGATAATATAAAGCGTAGGGTCCTCTGAAAAAGTGATGTAAAACACTTTTCTGAGGACCCTTTTTGTGATGATTTGTTAATCGTGATTTGAATTATCATCTAGTTCAATTGTTCCTGTTCTAGAACTTACTTTTACATGAGAAAGTGTATTTTGTGGAGTCTTAATTTCAACTTCATATTCAAATTCTGAAAGTGATATTTGATCGTCCTCAATTTCAAACTCTTTTTGAACTCTAATAATCTCTCCATTAACTTGAGCTAAGGCGATTTCTTTAATCTCTTTTTCATTATAATTCTCGTTCTTTAATGCGTAATTATAGGATAATCCATAATAAGTACCAATGCCTGCAAGGCAAAGTACGATAACGGCAACAAGTGAAATGATGATTTTTTTCTTGTGATTTTTTAATTTTTCTTTCATTGTAATTCCCTTCTTTCAGTTTAATTAATCATCTATGCCGAACAGTAATTCGAGCGAATCTTCGGCTATGTCGAGTTGATCTTCAAGTTTGTCCAATTCAATTTCAATTGCTTTATATTTTTCTAGGGTAATTTGTCCGTTATGATAGCTACTCTCAAGATTATCATCATAAGAATCAATTTGGTTATCTACAAAATCTAATTCTTTTTTTGCTGAAAAGAATTGGTTTAATTGCTCTTCTTTTGTACCTGTTGGTTTCAAGCTATTTGTATCTTTTACTATATTTGCAACTTTTGTTTGGATAGCTTGCATTTCTTGTTCATTGATAATAGGTATATTAGATTGCTGAGTTTGATTAGTAGAGTTTGTTTTGTTTTCAGCTTGATTATCTTTTAGCGAATTGATTTCTCGTTTAAGTTCATTATTTTGATTCTCGAGCTTTTGAATGGTAGCTTCATCTGTAGATTGATTTGAACATCCAATTAGACCAAAAAAGGTTAATGCACTAAGAAATATCCATTTCTTCATCATTGTATTTACCCCCTATGTTTTGTTTTCTAACCTCAAGGCAATATTACTGTAGAAACATTAAAGTGAGATTAATGAGCGAATATTTTTTAGGATAGTTTATTTTAACTGAGAAAATAACTAAGTATTTCTACATAGTTTCTAAAGGGAGTATAGTAGAGTACAAAAATAAGTAGGTGAAAATCCATTTTATTTTCTTATTTTTTCATTATACTTTAATGTTTTTGTACTATGATAGAAGCAACATCAACAAGTAAGGAGGAAGTAGTATGAGAATTTTAATTGTTGAGGATGAAATGGATTTACAAGATATTTTTGTAAAAAGATTAACAGCTGAACATTATAGTGTTGATGCCTGTGAAAATGGGAATGATGCTATTGATTTTATAAATATGACATCTTATGATGTGATTATTCTGGATATAATGATTCCAGGTATGAATGGATTAGAAGTGTTAAAAAAGATGCGTACAGAACACGATACTACTCCTGTACTTCTCTTAACAGCAAAGGATAGTATTGAGGATCGAGTTCTAGGGTTAGATACAGGAGCAGACGATTATTTAATAAAGCCATTTGCGTTTGATGAATTATTAGCGAGACTAAGAGTTTTAACACGTAAACAAACAGGAAATGTATCGAACATTTTTGAAATAGCAGACTTAATTGTAGATTGTAATACGCATATTGTTACGAGAGGGAATCAGAAAATTGATCTTTCTAGTAAAGAATTTGCTATTTTAGAATATATGATTCGTAATAAAGAGGTAGTTCTTACTAGAGATACGATTGAACGGCATGTTTGGAATTATGATTATGAAGGTGGATCGAATATCATCGATGTCTATATCCGATATTTACGGAAAAAAATTGATAGTCAACATGAAACAAAATTAATTCATACTGTGCGTGGAACCGGCTATGTATTGAGGGTGGAAAAATGAAACATCTGTCAATTAAATGGAAGGTTACGCTTTGGTATACTGGTCTAATCGTACTTATTTTAACGATTGTATTAGTGTTTGTCATGGCATCTGCAGATAAAGTTTTATTATTTAATACAGAGGACGCTTTAGAGGATGTGGTAAAGGATGCTGCTGAAGATATCGAATATAAGCATGGAGTAGTAGAAATAGATGATGATTTGGAGCTATTTGATGATGGAGTAAGCTTACTGATTTACGATAAAAGTGGGGAACTAGTAAAAGGTTTTCCTCCGTCAGGATTTAAAGAGAATACGAAATTTTTATCGGAAAGTATTCAAACGGTTAATAGTGGTGATCAAAAGTGGCTTGTTTACGATATTAGATGGAATGAAGAGCTTTGGATTCGTGGGATAACCTCTTTAAATCCTCTTTCGTCAGCATTAAAATCAATTATTATCATAACACTAATTGCGTTTCCTTTTTTTGTGTTAATAGCCGCGTTAGGTGGATATCTCATTACCAAAAGAGCGTTTAATCCCATTCAAAAAATGATTCAATCAGCAAATAAAATAGGTGATGGAAATGATTTGTCTCAAAGAATTAATATGAAGGGAGCGCATGATGAAATCTATTATTTAGCTCATACATTTGATAATATGTTCGACCGATTGCAAAAATCTTTTGAAAGCGAGAAACAATTTACTTCGGATGCCTCACATGAATTAAGAACACCAACTTCTGTTATTATTTCACAATGTGAATATGCTTTATCGCATGGTGAACAATCAGCGGAAACACGAAAATCATTTGAGATAATTCTTAAACAAGCTCAAAAAATGTCATCTTTAATTTCTCAGCTACTAATGTTTGCAAGAGGGAATCGTAAGAAAGATCATATTGTTATGGAAAAAGTAAATATTAGTGAGCTAACAGAAATTATTGTTGAAGAGTTAACATTAATGGCTAATGAAGCACAAATTGAAATGAAGACAGAAATAGAGCCTGATATTATCATTTATGCCGATCAAACTTTAATGACTAGACTTCTTATTAATTTAATTACAAATGGCATATCATATGGAAAAGAAAATGGATGGGTTTTTGTTCAATTATATAAAGATGGGAACCAAGTTGTTGGTAAAATCGTTGATAATGGTATTGGCATTGAAGAGAAACATCAATCTAAAATCTGGAATCGATTTTATCGTGTCGATTCTTCCCGTACTTCAAAAGAAAGCGGTAATATTGGACTCGGACTATCTATGGTGAAATGGATAGTTGAATTACATGGCGGGTCTATTTCGGTAGAAAGTGAAATGGGTGTAGGCAGTACCTTTACCTTTTCATTACCCATAGAAAAATAGATGATGTAAATAAAAAAGAGGCGTCTCAACTAGAATACATTTGAGACGCCTTTTTTGCATTATTGACTATTTGAAAAAAGGTACCTAATCCATTATAAATAGCCTGTACAATTGTTTTTTGATAATCATATGATATAACAATCTCTTCTTCGTTAGGGTTACTTAAATATCCTAATTCTAAAAGAACAGCTTCCTGACTATTGTTTCTTAATACATGATAGTCGCCAAATCTTGCGGGGCGAATTTTAAGATTTTCTTCCTTCTCTAAACTTTCATAAATGCTATTTGCTAAAGGTTGTTGATAGCTATGATAATAGTAAGGCGTAATCCCTCGAACATCATTTTGCTCAGCACTATCATAGTGAATACTAATAAATGCGTCAGCTTGACGAAAGTTTGACATACGAACTCGTGCTGATAACGATTGATAGTCATCATTTGCTCTCGTTATGATGACATCGGCTCCTGAAGCTACGAGTTTTTTTTGTAAAAGTAATGCTGTTTCTAACGTTAAATCTTTTTCTAAAGTGCCTAAAGCTCCAACTGTACCGCTATCATTTCCTCCATGACCAGGATCAATGATAATCGTTTTGTTATGAAATGTATAAGCGTCATTCGGCTTTTTGATTTGTGGAGTATGGCTATCTGCTTTCACTAGCCAACCAGCAACATAGGCTTTTTTACCCCATCGTAATTTTACTTCATAATAGTGATCTTTAATACTTGTAACAGACAATTTATCACCTTTAGATACGTATTTTATAATATCGCTCTTAGCAGAGCTTGTCTCACGTAAGGGAACATTGTCATATAGAACTTCAACTTTACTATTGGATGGGGTAGATTGCTTTTCTTTAGGTGTTATATCTGTATACCATTTAGGAACCCAGCCTTTTTTATTTTTGGTGAGTTGAAGTTGTACCCAATTATTTTTTTCCTTTAAAAGTGTATAACTATTTTCTTTTGAAAGTGTCATCACGTGCTTTCCATTGAAAGAGGGTTCAGCTCTAGCGACTAATTGAGAAGCGGTTATGGTTGCATAAGGAGGAGAAATCTCTTGATTCTCGCTTTTATTGGCTTCAAATGAAATATAGGAATGATGAACCCAACCTTTTTGTTCCTTAAAAGAAATTTGTAACCATTCTCCGTCTTGTTTCACTATTTTTACTTGTTCGCCTTTTTTTAGGCTACCTAACACTTCATCAGATGTACTTGGACCGCTTCTTACACGTAATTTTTCACTCGTAACTCTACCTTCATTTTCAGTACTATTAATTTCTGATACAAGCCAACTTGCTACCCACGCTTTTTTATCATTGTTTAAACGAATTTTAATCCAATCATCTTGTTTTTTTATGACTGAATAGGATTCACCTTGTTTAAGTCGTTTAACAATTTCATAGTTTGTACCTGGACCGCTTCGGGCATTTAAATATTCATCTTGAACGATAATTTCTTCCTTTGCATAACCAATTTTTATAGAGGTAAGACAAAGCACGAATAATGTAATGAATAATATCTTGTATTTCAACGGAAATGACCACCTTTGATACGACTTGGTGTTAAACTTTCTAACTATTCACGTAATGATAGTCTGGAATAAGCACCGTCAATTCTTTTTTACTAGTTGAAGATGGCGAAAAACGCTTGCTATCCACATGTAGCTTGTAAGCTTTCTCGCTTAACTATTTTTGGATAGATCATACTTGACCTGCTTCTTTTCTTATTGATGTTTTGCTATGTACTTTGACTATATTTTTATAATCTTTTAAAAACAGTCAATCTATAACAAAGTATAACAGTGTTTTTTAAGGTAGGTACTTTGTTATTCTTTGATATTTTGTAAATTCCTTTTTCCTTTTGAAATAAATCATGAAAAAAGGAAATGATAAATAGTGTCGATCAAAACAACCTGGGAGGAATAGCTGTGAAATTTAATGAAAAAAACGGAATGAGTCAATCTGGTGCTAATCAATTATTTGGAGTTGACTTTCACGATTTTATTCAAAAAGAGCAAAATAGTAATATGGTTGAGTTAGCTAGTGAATTTGGGTTACACGTTCGTGATGTGAAAATGTTAAAAAAACGGTTGGGACGCTCTTAGAATAGTATACAATATATGAAATAATCTCTACACCTTGACATTCTTCGTGCAGACAATTATTATTAGTTAAATAATAATACATAACCAAATAAGAAAACCGAAGAGGGAGAAAAGTAGTTGAGAATGTCGGGTAAAGAGAGGGAAAGTCATAGGCTGCAAGCTTTCCTACATCGAAGCTTAATGAACGAACACTCCGTAGGTTTCTCTCTGAAAAATACTTTTTAGTAGGAGATGAACGTAAGCAGGCGTTAACTGTTTGAAGGAAATGCATTGTGCATTTTAAATTAGGGTGGTACCACGGGAATATAAGCTCTCGTCCCTTGTAAATATATTTACAAGGGACGAGAGCTTTTTTGTATAGTACTAAGAATCCATCGGAGCCATTATGACTAGAAATTTTCAAATCGTAATCAAATGGAGAGAAGAGTCTTCAATTTGCTATTTGGATATATAAAAATTTATAAGGAGGACGTTGTAATGAATTTACAAATTCCTAGAGGAACACAAGATATTCTTCCAGAGCAGACTGCAATTTGGCAGTATATCGAAAATGTATCGAGAGATTTATGTCAGAGATACCAATATAACGAGCTTCGCACTCCTATTTTTGAACATACAGAAGTTTTTTCAAGAGGTGTGGGTGAGACTACTGATATTGTTCAAAAGGAAATGTACACGTTTACTGATCGAGGTGATCGTAGTATCACGCTTCGACCAGAGGGGACTGCGGCTGTTGTCCGTTCATTTGTAGAAAATAAAATGTTCGGTTGGGCGAA
Organism: Bacillus sp. AP8; assembly: GCF_000321185.1. NCBI lineage: Bacteria > Bacillati > Bacillota > Bacilli > Caryophanales > Bacillaceae > Bacillus > Bacillus sp. AP8. The sequence continues at coordinate 33,026 of NZ_CAPG01000047.1, read as the reverse complement.
TCAACCGGTTAAATTATTTTATTACGGACCTATGTTCCGTTACGAACGACCACAGGCTGGGCGATTCCGTCAGTTTGTCCAATTTGGTGCAGAAGCATTAGGAAGTGCTGATCCAGCTATTGATGCAGAAGTAATTAGCTTAGCCATGAATGTGTACAAAACGCTTGGACTTAAGGAACTTAAGCTTGTTATCAATTCGTTGGGGGACAAAGAAAGTAGAACGAAGCACCGAGAGGCTTTGATTTCTCATTTTAAACCGCATATTGGTGAATTTTGTAGCGATTGTCAAAATCGCTTAGAGAAAAACCCACTTCGAATATTGGATTGCAAAAAAGATCGTGACCATCATTTGATGGCGTCTGCGCCTTCGATTTTGGAGTATTTAAACGAAGAATCTAAAGCTTATTTTGATAAAGTACTTCAACATTTAACAGCTATGGACATTCCTTATACGGTAGATGCAACGCTAGTACGTGGATTAGATTATTATAATCACACGGCATTTGAAATCATGAGTGATGCTAAAGGCTTTGGTGCCATTACAACACTTTGTGGTGGAGGTCGTTATAACGGATTAGTAGAAGAATTTGGTGGTCCAGAAACACCTGGAATTGGATTTGCGATGAGCATTGAACGTTTAATTGCAGCTTTGTCTGCGGAAGGAATTACGCTTCCAATTGAACAAAGCACAGATATTTATGTTGTGGCACTAGGTGATGCTGCAAAAGATTACAGTGTTAAATTAGTGAATGAATTACGCCTTAATGGCTTTTCAGCAGATAAAGATTATAGCAATCGTAAAGTGAAAGCTCAATTTAAAGCGGCTGATCGTGCGAAAGCTAGATATGTTGCTGTCCTCGGTGATGATGAGTTAAGTAATAATAAGATTACTTTAAAAAATATGGAATCAGGTGAGCAGCAAGAGCTTAATTTACAAGGATTTGTTGAAGAATTTAAAAAGCAACAGCAATAAGGGAGGAAGTTAGGGATGTTTGGCAGAACGTATTTTTGTGGAGAAGTTTCGGAAAAGGTAATTGAAGAAAAAGTAAAATTAAAAGGTTGGGTTCAAAAAAGACGTGACCTGGGTGGATTAATTTTCATCGATCTTCGTGACCGTACAGGTATCGTACAGGTTGTATTCAATCCTGATGTTTCTAAAGAAGCACTAGCAACAGCAGAAAAAATTCGTAATGAATTTGTATTAAGTGTAGAAGGTACTGTAGTTGCTCGTCAAGAAGGTACGATTAATAAAAACTTAAAAACAGGTAAAATCGAAGTTTTAGCTGAAGCAGTAACAATTATTAATGAAGCAAAAACAACTCCTTTCGTCATTGATGGTAAAGAGGAAGTATCGGAAGAGCTTCGGTTAAAATATCGTTATTTAGATCTACGTCGTCAATCGATGTATGATACGTTTAAAATGCGCCATGACATTACAAAAACAGTAAGAAACTACTTAGATTCTGAAGGCTTTTTGGATGTTGAAACACCTATTCTAACAAAAAGCACACCTGAAGGCGCTCGTGATTATTTAGTACCTAGTCGTGTACATGAAGGAGAATTTTACGCTCTTCCTCAAAGTCCACAATTATTTAAACAGCTATTAATGGTGTCAGGTTTTGAACGTTATTATCAAATTGCGCGTTGTTTCCGTGATGAAGATTTACGTGCTGACCGTCAGCCGGAATTTACACAAATTGATATCGAAACTAGCTTTATGAGTCAAGAAGACATTATGAGCATGATGGAAAGAATGATGCAAAAAGTAATGAAAGATGTAAAAGGAATTGATATTACTCTGCCTTTACCTCGTATGACTTATGATGAAGCAATGAGCCGCTATGGTTCTGATAAACCAGATACTCGCTTTGGGCTTGAGTTAGTCGATGTATCGGAAATTGTGAAAGATTCTAGCTTTAAAGTGTTTGCTAGTGCTGTATCTAGTGGTGGACAAGTTAAGGCAATCAATGTAACAGGTGCTGCTGAAAAATTCTCTCGTAAAGAGTTAGACGCATTGGGTAAATATGCAGCTGTATATGGTGCAAAAGGCTTAGCTTGGTTAAAGGTAGACGAAGAGGGACTTAAAGGACCTATCGCTAAATTCTTTGAAGGTGAAGAAGGCAATGCTTTAACAACAGCATTACAAGCACAAGCAGGAGATTTACTTCTTTTTGTAGCGGATAATAAAACAGTTGTTGCTGATACACTTGGAGCTATTCGTGTTAAATTAGGTAAAGACTTAGATTTAATTGATCAAGATCAGTTCAATTTCTTATGGGTAACAGATTGGCCTCTACTTGAGTATGATCCAGAAGCTGGACGTTACTTCTCAGCGCATCATCCATTCACAATGCCATTTAGAGAGGATCTTGATAAGTTAGATACTGAGCCTCAAAATGTACGTGCACAAGCGTATGATATTGTGTTAAATGGTTATGAGCTTGGTGGTGGATCTTTACGTATTTTCGAAAGAGATATTCAAGAAAAAATGTTTGAAGTTCTAGGCTTTACTCCAGAAGAAGCTCAAGCACAGTTTGGTTTCTTATTAGATGCATTTGAATACGGAACTCCTCCACATGGCGGAATTGCTCTTGGATTAGACCGACTTGTTATGCTGTTAGCGGGTAAAACAAATCTTCGTGATACAATTGCTTTCCCTAAAACAGCTAGTGCAAGCTGTCTATTAACAGATGCTCCTGGTAGGGTAAGTGTTGACCAACTTGTTGAATTACGCTTAGCTTTAACTGGTACAAAAAAGGATTAATTACCTATATATCCTCGCTTGAAAAAGAATGATTTAATATGATAAGATACATGTAACAAGTAAGAGTCCTGATGTGTACGTAGTCTAAACCTATAAGTTTTGACCGAACACTTATAGTTACGGGAACTTACGTTTCATAAATGCGTATATGCCTCATTCATAGTGGACTTACAAATTTATGAACAGAGTACCCACCTGCGGAGAGCGGGTTCAAAACCAAGGCGAAAAACGGCACGATTGGGACTTTTACGTCTTAATCTTATCAATCATAATACGTATAAATAACGGAGTATCTCATTTACGGGATGCTCCTTTTTGTATTTATAGATTTTCTAAAATAAGAAGGGCTGGGATATTTTTCTGGAAAATTTCTTTTTTAAATACCGTTTCTTATATAAAAGAGCGTAACATCAGTTTTTATGAGAAGATAAAAATACACTCGTACATAACGAGTGATATAAAAATCATACGGTATGAAGCTTAAGGCTGTCTCAAATGAGATAGCTTTAAAACATAGTTATCAGATAGGTTTGTACTAATTTAAAGAATATCTTATAATCAATAAGAAGAACGCTTGTTTTGTTAAAGTTGATAAACGTTCTCTTTTTCGTGTATAACATAGATAGTAAATAAATGGAGTTGAAAAAATGCTACATCAATTTTCGAGAAATGAATTAGCAATTGGACAAGAAGGATTACAATTATTAAAAAATACAACCGTTGCTGTTTTAGGAATTGGCGGGGTAGGTTCTTTCGCAGCAGAAGCATTAGCACGTTCAGGAGTTGGACGATTAATATTAGTGGATAAGGATGATGTTGATATTACCAATGTGAATCGTCAGCTTCATGCACTTTTATCGACAGTTGGAAAGTTTAAAGCAGATTTAATGAAAGAAAGAATTGCTGATATCAATCCAGATTGTGAAGTGATATCGCTTAAAATGTTTTATACTGAGGAGACTTATGAAACGTTTTTTAGTTATCAACCAGATTATGTAATTGATGCTTCTGATACGATTTCATATAAGATTCATCTAATGAAAGAATGTTTAAATCGAAATATCCCTATCATTTCGAGTATGGGGGCAGCTAATAAAATGGATCCGACGAGATTCCAAATTGCTGATATTTCCAAAACACACACAGATCCACTTGCAAAGGTTATTCGAACAAGACTGCGAAAAGAGGGAATCAAAAAAGGAATAACGGTTGTTTTTTCAGATGAAAGTCCTATCGTTATTCGTGAAGATGTGCGTAAAGTAGTTGGAAATGATGAGGCTGAAATACGAAAAGCTAAAATGCCACCTTCATCAAATGCATTTGTACCATCAGTTGCAGGCCTAATTGCTGCTAGTTGGGTTGTAAGGGAAATCGTTAAAGACATTAAGATTTCTAGGATGAGTGATGATTGCTAAAATCCTATCGTTGTTAAATAGGTTTTCTTATCTTTAAGTACTTGTAAGAGATAAAGAGCTGTTGTTTTATACAATTATGAAAGACATACTTTTTAGAAGCATGAAGATTCTAGATAGTATGTCTTCAATCAGTCAAAATAAAGGTGGATTTTACTCTTTATCTCGTAGATTTGCTCGATGAGTAAAAAGGAAATAGAGCATAAAAAAGTATATATACCATACAGCTACACCAAAGAGACCAGCAGGTTCTATGTAAGGTGAAAATACGGCAAAAAGGAGTTTTGTTCAAATGTATCAAGAACCTTTATCACATCGATTGCGTCCTACTGTTATTGAAGAAGTCGTGGGTCAACAGCATGTTATTGGCCCAAATTCAGCTTTATATAAGATGATCCAAAATGGTCACGTACCCTCGATGCTTTTATATGGAGAACCAGGTACGGGCAAAACATCCTTAGCTTTTGCCATTGCAGGTAGTACAAAAAAGGACTTTTATGCTTTAAATGCTACGACGGCTGGAAAAAAAGATGTAGAGCAAGTAATTGAAGAAGCAAGACTCACGAGAAATGCAATTCTTTTTTTAGATGAGATTCATCGATTTAATAAAAGTCAACAAGATTCACTTTTAAAAGCCCTAGAAGAAGGAATTTTTGTATTAATTGGGGCAACTACGGAAAATCCATTTCACAGTGTAAATGGAGCTATTCGTTCACGCTGTGGGCAAATCAAGCAGCTTAAACCATTGTTGCCCGAAGACATTAAAGTACTTCTAAAAAGGGCAATCACAGATCGGGATAAAGGGCTTGGAAAGCTTGAAATTGAGATAGAAGAAGAACTACTTGATATGATTGCGCAAACAACAAGTGATGGGCGAACAGCTTTAAATTTAATTGAGGATATTGTCATGGCTTCTGATCGAGGGCAGGATGGTAAAGTTGTTGTACATAAGGAAACGGTTGTTGAAAGTATAGAGAATAAGGGATTTTCTCATGATAAAAAAGGAGATATCTATTATTCTCTCCTTTCTAGTTTCCAAAAAAGTATACGTGGGAGCGATGTTGATGCAGCCTTGCACTATTTAGCTCGCCTTATTGAGGGGGGAGACTTGGTTGCAATATGTAGAAGGCTATTAGTAATTGGATATGAAGATATCGGATTAGCAAATCCAGAACTTAGTGCGCGAATATTGCCAGCCGTCCAAACTGTTGAACGTCTAGGATTACCAGAAGCTCGTATACCATTAGCTAATGTCGTCATTGAGTTATGCCTGTCAGCAAAATCCAATTCGGCATATAAAGCACTTGATGAAGCAATAGCAGATGTTCGTAAAGGAAGAACAGGTGATATTCCTGATCATCTAAAAGATGCTCACTATCAAGGAGCAAAAGAATTGGGACATGGAATTGGTTATAAGTATCCACATGATTATCCAAGTTCATGGGTACAGCAACAATATTTACCTGATGAACTAAAGGATAGGAAGTATTATCAGCCAAAAGATAGTGGACATGAAAAGCTCTTAACAAAAATTCATGAGAGATTAGAAAATTTGAGAAAACAATAAGAGAATGAGGTTGATTCAAAGAATTGTTATGGAACGTTCTTTGAATCAACCTCATTTATTTGTTTCCAGGGGCGGGTTGGTCAACACCAATAATACGATGGCGATGACCATTATCTTCTGACGTATAAAAATCATAATAATGCACGTGCATGCCGTTTCCGACGGGAATAGCAGGTCCAGAATAGGCTTGATAATGATGGTTATGCCCATCTTCAAATAAAACGTAACCTTCTGTGTAATGGATATGGTTATCATCCGAGGTTTTAATTGGTGGAGAAGTAACGTCTAAACATTGATGGACATGTCCGGCACTTAAAGATGTATAGTCGATTGATCCGTGATTATGATTTGGTACAAAGCCTGAAACAAATGAATTCTTATCTACTCTATCCATATTACATCACCCCAAAACCATTTTTATATAGTTCATTACCATATTATTCGTAAAATGTAGTTATATGAATAAGAGTATTTTTCTGAAAATTCTATATAATAATTGTAAAATTTTTGTTAAAATATGTTAATGCGTAGGGTTTTTCCTAGAATAACTTAGAGATTAGTAGAAAAGGAGAGAGAAGAAATGAAGCGTGTTTTTAGACAGTTTTGGAGCTTGGCTCTAGTTCTTGCTTTATTAGTGGGCTTATATAGTGCCCCTGCTTCAGCAAAGGAAACAAATCTAGTAAACTATTTATCATTAGGAGATTCATTAGCAGAAGGTATGGATCAAAATGGGGTAGTGGCTGGAAAAAAAGGCTTCTCTGATTATACAGCCGAAGTTTTAAAAGAGAAAAAAGTATTGGGTAGCTATTCAAAAGAGTTTGCTAAATCGGGTTATATGACTACCCAAGTTTTAGCGGATCTAAAATCTAAAGAGAATTTACAGGAAGCTATAAAAAAAGCCGATGTTATTTCTATTTCAGCTGGAGCTAATGACTTTTTATCTTTAGCAAAATTTAATAGTGAAACAAAAATGTTAGAAATAGATCAAACCAAAATCTTACCAAAGCTTAGTGAAATCGTAACAAATTATACAGCTATATTAAATACGATAAAAGAGTTAAATAAAGATGCGAAAATATACGTAATGGGTTATTATTTCCCTTATCCTTTTTTAAATGATTCGCAAAAGCCTGAAATTATTAAATTAGCAAAAGGCTTGAATTCAACGATTTCTGGTGTTGCAGTTACAAATGACGTGAATTTTGTTGAGGTTTATAGCAAATTTGGCGATGAACCTAAAGAATTTGTTCCAAATCCATTAAACATTCACCCAAATGAAAAGGGATACAAAACGATGGCAGACGCGCTTCTTGCCGAAATTGTTAAGCAGTTACCTGTAGAGTCTATTAAAGTAACAGATATTGAAAAACATTGGGCTAAAAAAGAGCTTCAATATTTAGTAAACCATAAAATGTTATCTGTAGATAAGAATGGTAAAGTTAATCCAAACAAAGAAATTACAAGATCAGAAGTGGCGAGTATTTTATATCAAACTTTAGGAGAAACATCGTTTGATCCTATAAATCCTGGATTTAAGGATATACCAAAAACACATCCTTCTTATAAAGCCATCGCTGTTTTAACGGAGAAAGAAATTTTTACAAAAGATACTAAATTTAACCCTAACAATTCTCTTCAAAGAGTCCAACTAGCTAAAGTAGTGGCAGCTTCGTATAATTTAGAAGCTGTTGATAATCCTGTTGTGTTTAAAGATGCACCAGCTTCATATTGGGGGTATCCATATGTACAAGCTGTGGCGACTAATAAGATTATGCTAGGTGGAACGAATGGCAAGTTTGATCTATACGGAAAAGTAACTCGTGCGCAATTTGCGGCTGTTGTTGTAAGAGCGCTTGATCACAAGTAATGGAGTGTGAAGTCTTTACAAAAATCAATCGTTTTTGTAAAGACTTTTTTGTTTATATAAGAAATGGTAAGGATATTCCATTTGGAAGATGATTATTTACAATAATCTGTAACGCCTAGCTACATAAGGTCAGAAATCAGTTCGTTTAGAAGGATAATAACTTCATAAGTTTATTTTGAATAGTGGGATAGGCAATTGTAAGGAATTTTGATACATAGGAGCTTTGCATTCTACCTATATACTTTTCTTTCATATAAGAATACTTTGAGTTTAAAGTGTCTGTATGAGATTAGAATGATGTATAATAGTAAGAAAATATGCATTGCAACATGTTGTATGCTATAATTTCAAAAGTTAAATTGAAATGTAATACTAGATTAAATAGATTATCTACTGCTAAAAAATATATGTATATAAAAAGTTGCAATAAAACTAATAGAGGTGTTTTGATATGAAAATTTCTACAAAAGGACGATATGGTTTAACAATTATGATTGAATTAGCGAAGAAGCATGGGGAAGGTCCAACTTCGTTAAAATTAATTGCCCAAACTCATGATTTATCTGAACACTATTTAGAGCAGTTAATTGCACCGTTAAGAAATGCTGGCTTGGTAAAAAGTATACGTGGAGCGTATGGAGGGTATGTTTTAGCTAGAGAGCCTCGCGAAATCACATCAGGAGATATAATTCGTGTTTTAGAAGGACCTATAACGCCTGTAGAAGGAATTGAAGATGAAGAACCAGCAAAAAGATCTCTTTGGATTCGAATTCGTGATGCAGTAAAGGATGTATTAGATACAACGACATTAGAAGACTTGGCTAATTATAAAGAAGAAAATGCTCCAGATTCATATATGTTCTATATTTAATTTAGGTTGTTTTAAATAAGTTCGGCGAACAAATTAGCGCAAAAGATCAATTGCGAGTCAGGTACGAGACTTCTGCGTTTAAAGCTGGATAGGTGAAATCTCACCGCCCGTGGAAGCGAGCGTCCTAGAGTGAAATTCAATTGAGCCTATAGTCAAACAGCAATGCGTGGAATTTCTGTTTCTATTTTTCAAACGAATAGATAAACAATAGTATCATTCGACCGTTAAAAATACTTAGTATTCCCTGTGTTTTCGAGAATGAGCCGTAGAAGCGGTTTTGAACTAGATAAATGAAAAACAATTATAGATAGGAGGAGAGGTAGTGGAAAGAATCTATCTCGATCATGCCGCTACAACTCCTGTGCATCAGGAAGTAGTGCAAGAAGTAATGTCCGCTATGCAAGAGAATTATGGTAATCCATCAAGCATTCATGCTTTTGGTAGGGAAGCAAGAAAATTATTAAATCATGCTCGTATACAGCTTGCTAATTCGATAGGAGCAAAGGAAAACGAGATTATTTTTACGAGTGGTGGAACGGAAGCAGACAATCATGCTATAACTGGAATTGCCAATGCTTATGCACATAAAGGGAAACATATTATAACAACAAGTATTGAACATCATGCTGTTCTCCATACATTTCAAAATTTACAAAAACAAGGATTTGAGGTAACATATTTACCTGTCGATGAACAAGGAAGAATATCTTTGGACACACTAACAAAGACATTAAGAGAAGATACAATTCTTGTTTCTATCATGTTTGGTAATAATGAAGTAGGAACTATACAAGACATGCAGGCAATTGGTGATGTGTTGAAAAATCACCAAGCGTTTCTCCATAGTGATGCTGTTCAAGCATATGGAATAGTACCAATTGACGTAAATAAATTAGGAATTGATTTACTTTCTGTATCATCTCACAAAATAAACGGTCCAAAAGGGATTGGGTTTTTGTATTGCCGTGAAACTATATCTCTGGCTCCAATTCTTCATGGTGGTGAACAAGAAAGAAAGAGAAGAGCTGGAACGGAAAATATTCCTTCTATTATTGGTTTCGCTAAAGCTTCTGTTATTGCTCAGAAGACCATGCAAGAAAAACAAGAACAGTATCAACAGTTTAAAGAAAAGATGATTGATATTTTTACAACAAACCAGATTGCATATGAAGTGAATGGTAGTGTTGAAAATAGTCTTCCTCATATTTTGAATGTTAGTTTCCCGGGAACTAATGTTGAAGCAATGTTAGTAAATCTAGATTTAGCTGGTATAGCAGCTTCAAGTGGTTCAGCGTGTACAGCAGGATCAATTGATCCCTCACATGTTTTAGTAGCCATGTTTGGTAAGTATCATGATAAAACAACAAACTCCATTCGTTTTAGTTTTGGGCTAAATAATACGATGGAACAAATAGAAAGAGCTGCGAGTGAAATGGTAAAAATCGTTCAGCGACTGACGAATCAATAAATAAAGTGGGGTTAATATCAATGAAAAAAGCACCAAAAGATACCCGCGTTGTAGTTGGAATGTCTGGAGGAGTTGATTCCTCTGTAGCAGCTTTGCTTCTTAAACAGCAGGGCTATGATGTGGTCGGAATTTTTATGAAAAACTGGGATGATACAGACGAAAATGGCGTCTGTACAGCAACAGAAGATTATGAAGATGTAATGAAAGTGTGCGACCAAATAGGAATTCCTTATTATGCGGTAAATTTTGAAAAACAGTATTGGGATAAGGTATTCACGTATTTCTTAGATGAATATCGTGCAGGAAGAACCCCGAATCCTGATGTTATGTGTAATAAAGAGATTAAATTTAAAGCCTTTTTAGAACATGCGATTAGTCTTGGAGCAGATTATTTAGCAACTGGTCATTATGCTCAAGTTGAATATCGCGATGGCGAGTATAAGATGCTACGTGGAGTAGACGATAATAAAGATCAAACGTACTTCTTAAATCAATTAACTCAAAGTCAATTAGAAAAGGTTATGTTCCCGTTAGGGCATATACCAAAGCCAAAGGTTCGGGAAATTGCAACTGAAGCTGGTCTAGCGACAGCTACTAAAAAAGATTCTACTGGTATTTGCTTTATAGGAGAAAGAAACTTTAAAACGTTTTTAAGTGGTTATTTACCTGCTCAACCTGGTAATATGGAAACTTTCGATGGTAAGGTAGTAGGTAAGCATGATGGCTTAATGTATTATACAATTGGTCAAAGACACGGACTTGGAATTGGTGGAAGTGGTGAGCCTTGGTTTGCAATCGGAAAAGACTTGAAGCGTAATGTATTATATGTTGGCCAAGGATTCCATCATGAAAAATTATATTCTACGTCTCTACAAGCTGTTCAGGTTAGCTGGGTATCTGATAAGCCTAAGCCACAAGAGTTTACATGTACAGCTAAATTTCGCTATCGTCAAACCGATAATGAAGTAACAGTTAAAGTAATTGATGATCAAACCGTAGATGTGATTTTTAAGGAGCCAACTAGAGCGATAACACCAGGACAAGCTGTTGTATTTTATGATGGTGAAGAATGTCTTGGTGGAGGTACAATTGATAAGGTATATAATAACGGTAAGCAATTAACTTATGTAGGATAAGGAAAATTCTTGAATCCATGTAGTACTAGTTTTATAAATCCTACTATATTATAATGAAAACCTCAGTTTATGTATAAACTGAGGTTTTCAATTTGTTGTAGACAGAAGGAGAGTGCTTATAATTGAAGAAATCATTATGGATGATTAGTACGATAGTTTTGATGTTAAGCGTACTAGTAGGGTGTGAATCGGTCCAAGAAAAGAAGAGAAAAGATCCTATAGATGCTTTAATTACATATAAAGACTCGTATGTTGGTGATAGTAGCGCCGTTGTGAATATTAGTTATATTCTTCCAGGGGGGGAGAATGTTCAGCGTGTGTCTTTGCAAACTGAAAAGAAACCATATAGTATTACCATAGATTATGGACTTAAAGAAGGCTCAGATCTTACAAAAGAAGAACTAGATAAATTGTGGAATGAGAAGGATGCTCGTAAAGCTTTTGTAAATAACGCAATTGCCTATTTTATTTTAGTGAAAAACGTAGACGTTATTACTTTTAATGTTGAAACAACAAAGCCACAAAGCTTTAGTGTTACACGTACAGAAATAGAAAAATTTGTTGGTAAAGATGTAACAGAATTTGCAGACAAACCGAGTCTATGGAAAAAAGAAATAGAAGAAGGAATTGTTAATAATCCAGATAAAATAAAGCAGTTTTTTCAAGAACGTAGCTAAGAATATTGAAGAATCAACAATAGACTAAGTTGACTAGAAGATTAAAGAATACCTATCTAGTCAGCTTTTCTTATGCTGGTCAGGGAGTATGCAAGTTACAAAGGCATTGTCGTAGAAAGTGACATTTTTTTGTCTTTGTTTTTCTTTCGAAAGGCACTTACGCTTTTTGTTAATAATATTTGGAAATATGATATACTCTTTATAGAAAATTTGGAGTGTGAATACAATGAATCATAATGAATTAGGTATCAAGTATATGCAAGAAGGTAATTGGGAAGAGGCGGCCAAAGCCTTCTCGGCAGCAATCGAAGAAAATCCAAATGATGCTGTAGCTTACATAAACTTTGGTAATGTACTGACAGCTGTAGGTGAAAGAGAAAAGGCTGTAAATTTCTTTAAAAAAGCACTTACGATTGATGAAAATGCAGGGGCTGCTTTTTATGCTTTAGGTAATTTATATTATGAAAGTGAACAATATATAGATGCAAAGGATTTACTTGAAAAGGCACTAAAAACAGGTCTACAAAATAGTGATTGTTATTTCATGTTAGGAATGACACTATTGCAACTGGACCAACCAAAATTAGCTATGCCATATTTACAAAGAAGCGTAGAGTTAAATGCTGAAGATGATGATGCAAGATTTCAATATGCATTATGTTTAGCAAATGAAGAAATGTATGAGGAAGCAATTAAAGAATTACAAACAGTAATAGAGCATGATGCTAAACATGCAGATGCCTGGTATAACCTTGGGGTAGCCTATGCAGCCCATTTGGAAGATGCAGAAAAGGCGCTAGAATGCTTTAATAAAGCGATTGAAGTACAAGCGGATCACTTTTTAGCTGCTAACGGTAAGAAATTAATGGAACAATTACTTAACCAATAATAGAGAAAGGAGGAAAGTGTCGTGCAACAGGATGAATTAAACTTGTTTGAAGAAACGAAAAAGACGTATATGAAAGGGAGACATATTGTCACAATATTTCATAATGAGCAAAATTTATATTCTGTTGTTCGTATTCGAGTCGATGAAACAAACGCTGTTTATGATGAAAAAGAAGCGGTTATTGTTGGCTATTTTCCTCCTATACACGAACATGAAACATATATTTTCTATGGGAAATTAAAGGAACATCCTAAATTCGGTCAGCAATTTGCAGTGGATCACTTTCAAAAGGATCTTCCTCAAACTAAGGATGGTATCGTCAGTTACTTATCAAGCACATTATTCCAAGGCATTGGGAAAAAGACGGCTGAAAGTATTGTTGAATCAATTGGGGATAACGCAATTTCAAAGATTCTAGCGAATCCTTCATTACTTGACTCTGTTCCTAAGTTATCAGGAGAAAAAGCAAAGAGTCTGTATGATACTCTTGTTGAGCATCAAGGATTGGAACAAGTTATGATTGCGTTAAATCAATATGGTTTTGGGCCACAGCTTTCAATGAAAATATATCAAGTGTATAAGCAAGATACGCTTAGTATTATACAGAGCAATCCGTATAAATTGGTTGAAGATATCGAAGGAATTGGTTTTGCAAGAGCTGATGAACTAGGATTTCAATTAGGTATTAGTGGGAGTCATGCTGATCGTATTAAGGCGGGCTGTTTATTTACATTGGATACGGAATGCTTACAAGAAGGTCATGTATACATAGAAGCAGAGCAGTTGTTAAAAAGTGTTCAAGAACTTCTTGAAGGTAATAAACGAGATATAATCGAATTTACTTCTATTTCTACGCAACTATTGCAACTTGCTGAAGAAGGTAAAGTTGTGATTGAAGATCAGAGGGTTTATCCTCCTTCCTTGTATTATTCTGAAAAAGGAATAGCAACGAATATTCAACGTATTCTTGCACAAACAGAGTATAGTAATGCATTCCCAGAATCAGAATTTTTACTAGCGTTAGGTGAACTAGAGGAAAGACTACAAGTTGAATATGCACCTGCGCAAAAAGAAGGAATTCAGACGGCGTTAATGTCCCCTATGATGATATTAACCGGTGGCCCAGGAACAGGGAAGACAACGGTGATAAAAGGAATAGTGGAACTTTATAGCGAGCTCCATGGCGTCTCAATGGATGTTCATGCATACAAGGATCAGGACCCATTTCCATTTGTCTTGGCGGCTCCAACAGGTCGAGCAGCCAAAAGAATGACTGAATCTACTGGCCTACCTGCTGTAACGATTCATAGGCTGTTAGGATGGAATGGAAGTGAAGGATTCAGCCATGATGAAGAAAATCCGATTGAAGGGCGAATCGTCATTATCGATGAAATGTCAATGGTTGATACATGGCTAGGTCATCAATTATTAAAGGCGTTGCCTGATCATGTACAGGTTATATTAGTTGGCGATGAAGATCAGTTACCATCTGTTGGTCCAGGGCAAGTATTGAAGGACTTATTAGATTCTCAATGTGTACCAACGATAAGACTGGAAAGTATATATCGACAAGCGGATGGTTCCTCTATTATTGAATTAGCACATGAAATAAAAAAAGGGCGCTTACCCGCTAATATTACAGCTCAGCAAAAAGACCGTTCATTTTTTCCATGTACAACTTCTCAAATTATGCAAGTGGTTGATCAAGTAGTGACGAATGCAAAGAAAAAAGGGTATACAGCGAAAGATATTCAAGTGTTAGCTCCGATGTACCGAGGTCCTGCAGGAATTGATGCCTTAAACAAATTAATGCAAGAGATATTTAATCCGAACAGCGATGGAAATAGAAGAGAAATTACATTTGGTGATAGTATTTATCGGGTTGGTGATAAGGTATTACAGCTTGTAAATCAGCCTGAAAGCAATGTGTTTAATGGAGATATGGGAGAAATTATTTCTATATCATTCGCTAAAGAAAATACAGAAAAACAAGATATTGTTTATATTTCTTTTGATGGAATAGAGGTTCAATATACAAAGCAAGACTTAACACAAATTACACATGCCTATTGTTGTTCTATTCATAAATCACAGGGAAGTGAATTTCCCATTGTTATTATGCCAGTAGTTAAAAGTTATTATCGTATGCTAAGAAGAAAGCTTATTTATACAGGTATAACTCGAAGTAAGCAATTTTTAATTTTATGTGGAGAAGAAGAAGCTCTTAGAATAGGTGTGGAAAGAACGCAGGATCATGAAAGAAACACAACACTAGTAAAAAAATTGAAAGAAGTTTTTTCTTTAGACGTAAGTGTTACGGAGGATTCGGATAATGAAAATCATGACAATCCAGTAGTCTCTTATCTATTAGAGCTAGAACGTACGGATCCAATGATTGGCATGGAAGGGATTACTCCTTATGATTTCATGAATGAAAAAACCAACTAATGAAGAATGCTAAAAAGAGTACAGGGATGTACTCTTTTTTATATAGGGTAAGGATGTATAACGAAAGAATTATCCATCCTTACTGTAAAGGATATCTTTTTATTTTGCGAAGGATTTCGAGTCAATAATGTCGATGATTTCATCTGCAATATTTTCAGCAAGTTCCAAATGAGAAGTAAAACCAACACATGAACAATTCATCTCACCTAAAATATATTTGTTATTCATTTGTTCATCATAATCTAAAATAAAATCAGCTGTCCAAATTAAAGGTAAATCGAAATTCCCTAGTTTAGAAATAATATCTGGTAATTGATCTGAAAATTGTTCGATCAATTCTTTCCATTCGTTAGGGGAATCATATCTATATTGTGCACCTGAGAATAATGTAGCACTAAATGCATCTTTCTCCTCTTTTGGCTTTTTATGAACTACATTTATCGGTTTATTTCGAAGCATGAATAATCGAATTTCCCCTTCTTTTATTCGTGGTAAAAAAGGCATATCAATGAGCATTCCGTTCTCTCCAATAATATATTGATTACAGAAATCCATAAAGGCAGCTAATTCCCATATTTCAACATGATTATCTTTTGCCTCTGTACATTTTATTTTTGCTGTTTCTGGGACACTGGTCACATTTGCTGAAAGTACATCCAAAAGTTCTACACGCCAAATTCCTTCCCCTGCAGATCCTCTATTTTGTTTGAGCACTCTTTCGCTATGAACTAGCGCTTTAGGAAAGTTTTCTTTAAAGTGCTCTATGGAGTAATAAGCATAGGTATCTGCCGGAACTATAGGAAGGCCCGATAATTTAGTGAGAGCATCTTTTGCACCGTAGGTTTTCATAGCATCAGGATGAGGCATTCCGATAATGCCATCTTTACAAAGTTGACGAAGCATGTCGAAGTACTCTGATTCTTCCTTTAAGTTTCCAGGATTAATTCTAGAGACATAAGCAATTGCGTGTTCTTTTACATATTTATAAATTTGTTCTCTGTTTTCAATACTGAAAAATACTACTTCAGCCTGCCAGCCTCTATTATGTAATGCTGTTACCATCGGCATCGTATCTTTTCTATAGCCATCAGCTTCCTTGTCATTTCCACCTTGTACTTCAAAAAAGATGACCTTTTTATTCAAATAAATTCCCCCTATAAAACGTATAATCGTACACCTCTATATTAACTTGTTTTCGTTGATTTTATATACAAAAAATGTATAAAAAGTGAATTTAATGTAAATAAGTATTTATTTGTGTTTGGATAGGAAGAGAGTTATTCATAAAATGGGAAATATTTATTCATTATGAAAATCTTACAGCTAATGATAAACGAATTTAAAACCATACTATTAATGTTCGAATAGGTTGGGTGTCCTTTCGAACAAGTTTTAAAGTGGTTATAGATGATAATGATTCGATACTTTTAGTATTGTTTCCTATCAACTTATAGCCAACTTTATTAATGCTTCTTGCTTTACACAATCAAGAAGCTAGCCCCTTTGTCTAGACATCTTTTAAGCGATTCTTGTTATTCTAATTCTTATTTGAATCATGATTTAGGTATATTCTCTTCAAAATCAGCGAGCAATTACCAATAAAGATCAATGTTCAAGGAGAAGGATTCAGAATAATGAAGTATATTTCTGCTTTGATTTGGGCACACTCATACCAGATGAAATTTTCGAGGTTTTCTTCTCCCCTTTAGATTGAGTAGAAAAAAATAAGCTGAAACCTCTATCATTAGGAAAAGATACCGCTGAAATTTCACACTTTTTCAGTGAGGTGTCAATACTAATGAAGTGTCCAAATTGCGGAAGTAAAGATATTGGCAAAATTGGTGTCAATCAATATTACTGTTGGAATTGCTTAATTGAATTGTCTATTGGCAAAGGGGTTATTCATACTCATCAAGTCGAAGAAGATGGAAGTCTAAGTTCATTAGATGACTTGTTTTCTGAAGACGATCGCCGCTATACGATTTAAAAGGAACGATTACATTTGTTTACGTGAGTAATCAGATGTATTGGCAATATAAATTGCCCCTTTAAGTTTCCTGAAAACGGGTAGATGGAAGAGGTGTACAAGATGAGAAGGATGTCAGTTTCTTCCTTAATGAGCTTTGGTGCAGGAATGATGACTGCAAGTTTAATGGGCTCAAAAAAATTTTCTAAAAAGACTATGAAGAAAATGAAAAGAAAAATGAATTCTTTTTTCTAAACCATTTTCTAATTTCTGACTAGGCTCTGTTATTCTTTATGGTTGACTGGAGTCGTTATCAATAATGGAGTTTAACATAGCCTTTACAAAAAGAAGCTTCCTAACAAAACGATTAGGAAGCTTCTTTTATTATGATTTTAAACTTTAAAATATGCTGAAATCTAATTCTTTGGATATTTGCTTGAGAAGCATCGTTCCAGCTGCACTATTTCCGCTAATATCTATAGCCGGAGAAAAAACAGCAATTCCACAGCCTTTTTTAAATACTTCCTCCTCCGAATGCCATTTTGGAGGTACAGCTGCTAATATTCCGCCTGATACACCACTTTTTGCTGGTACTCCAACAAATGCAGCAAACTTGCCAGAAGAATTATACATTCCGCATGTCACCATTAACACTTTGGCTATTTGAGCTATTTCCTTTGAGAAAATTTGTTTTTGTTTAATTGGGTCATATCCATCATAAGCAATAATTAAACCAATTTTAGCGAGATCCTCTAAGTTGATTTGGATAGAGCATTGGCGAATATAAATCCCTAATGCTTCCTCTACATCAATATCTAGTTGATTTGATTCCTTTAAATAATAAGCTAATGCACGATTACGGTGGGCCGTTTCCCATTCCGACTGGTAGATAACTTCATCCATTTCTAAACGTTTGTCGATAAATTGGGCTAAAAAGGAAATAAGATACTCGTATTTATCATCTACTGTATCTCCTGGCAATATGGATGATACTTTGATTGCTCCGGCATTAATAAGTGGATTGAAGGGTTTACCTGGACGATGAATTTCAAATGGAATAATGGAGTTGAAGGATTCTCCTGTAGGCTCTACATCTACTACACTTAGGACATGATTTAGTCCATGATAATGACAAACTGCGATAAAGCTCAATATTTTTGAAATACTTTGTAAGGTAAAGTGGCAATCGATATCACCAGCAAAATAGGATTCCCCATTATAGTCCATAATACAAATGCCTAATTGATTAGGGTCTTGTTCAGCAAGAGCAGGAATATATTGTGCAGGCTCACCTAGTGCAATATGAGAACGGTTTTCTTCAACCCATTTTTTTAGTCTGTTGGAAATTGTTTCGTTAATTATAATAATTACCCCTTTCGAGATTTGATGTTTTTAAAGTAGATATAGTGCATCTTGAATAGAGGGATAGGATAATCCTACAAATTATTCGATGAACTAAATTGGGTTCGAATTGACAATGTTGAACTTTGGTTGTCAGATTGAACATGACAAAAGCTAGGAATTTTTGAAACCGGAAATAACCCATCATGATATTTTGTGTTATAAAAATGATTCTAAAACAAAAGTTGTTGGCTTTTTATATTTTTCATATTCCTAAACTTAGATATTTAATATTATATCAAAATAATAATTTTGAACATCATGAATTTATATACGTAGAAGAAACAAAAGGATTAACTAAGAGCTTCACTTTATTGTATGAAAATGACGTTCTTACAAAACATAATGTAAGGAGGTGGAGTTTTGTACTAATGAATATGAAATGGTTTTATCGTCTTGGTTTTCTCTTATTAATTTTTTTCGTGGTTTTTATCTTTTTTAAAATGAAACCTATTTGGCTTCCTATCATACATATTATTTTTACAACTTTATTACCGTTTGTCATTGCTGCATTTATTAGCTATTTATTGCATCCTGTCGTAGAAACTCTCTATAAGAAAGGTTTATATAGAAGTGTCAGTATATTATTCATTTATTTGCTGTTTTTCGGAGGTGTTGGGTTTGCCTTATATAAGGGCATCCCTATCGTAATCAATGAATTAGAGGATTTAATGGAGCAAATCCCAACTTTTACTGCTAAATATCAAGGAATATTAGATTCAATTGATCGTAAAACATCGAAATGGCCTGTTGAGTATAAAGATAAAGTTCAGGATGCTATTCTTTTTTTTGAAAGAAAAATAGAAGATTTGTTAATGAAAATAACAGGATATTTAATAAAGTTATTTGATTTTGCCATATTGTTCATGATAATTCCTGTTATCGCTTTTTATTTGTTGAAGGATTGGGAGCGAATAAAAGAAACGGCCAAAAATCTTACACCTTTAAGTGCGCGTCATCAAAGTACAGTCTTCTTAGGAGATGTTGAAAAATCACTAGGTAGTTATATAAGAGGGCAACTTATTGTGTGCGTTATTATCGGTGCTTTATCGGCTCTATTATTGTGGCTCTTGAAAGTGAAGTATTCATTATTGTTGGGTTTAATTATTGGTATTACAAACGTTATTCCGTATTTTGGACCTATTATCGGTGCCATTCCAGCTCTTGTTATTGCAATGGCAACGAGCCCTAAGCAAGTTATCTGGGTTGCTGTAATCATATTCGGATTACAGTTTTTAGAGGGAAACATTCTTTCACCTCTCATTGTTGGAAAGAGCTTGCATATGCATCCTCTTATAATCATATTAGGGTTGTTTGTGGGAGGAGAAATAGGTGGTATTCTTGGAATGCTTGTTGCAGTACCGGTATTAGCTATTTTAAAAGTTGCTATTATGCATGCGAAAGTTCATTTTAAGAAGGAACAGCAGCGAGTGCAAGAGTGAGTTAGCGTATAGCTAAAACTCAATCTATTTAAAGCTGTCAAACTTATGGGCTCTCGCATGACTCTTTTTGATTGGTGACAAATCGTTTGAATGATGCTATTTATAGAAACATAACGAATCGACCAAAAAGGACCAGTGAAGTTTTTTCTATATTTGACAAATGAATAACTTCTCCATATAATCCATTTATAGAAGTATGAATTTAAAACGTTGAAGGATCGAGTATGTTATAGACCATCTGAATCCATAAGTAAGGATATAAGAGAGGAATTTCCGTAGGCTGAAAGAAATTCTAGGTGAAGGATAACAGAAAGCTAGTCTGGAGTGTAGCTAATCCCTACCGTTTGCCGCGTTAAGGCATCTAAAGTGATGAATTAAGACCAATATAAATCGTACTTGGTTCATAATTAGGGTGGTACCGCGAGTTTCTCTCGTCCCTTTTAGGGATGAGAGTTTTTTTGTGCGTAATTTTAAGGAGGTTTATATATGAAATATTTAACAGGTGCTCAAATTCGCCAAATGTATTTAGATTTTTTTAAGGAAAAAGGACATAATGTAGAGCCTAGTGCTTCTCTAGTTCCACATGAAGATCCAACACTTCTTTGGGTTAATTCAGGTGTAGCTACACTGAAAAAGTACTTCGATGGACGCGTTATCCCTGCAAATCCTCGTATTACAAATGCTCAAAAATCTATTCGTACAAATGACATTGAAAATGTAGGAAAAACAGCTAGACATCATACTTTCTTTGAAATGCTTGGTAACTTTTCAATTGGTGACTATTTCAAAGAAGAAGCTATCACATGGGCTTGGGAATTCCTTACTGATAAAAAATGGATTGGATTTGATCCAGAAAAATTAGCAGTAACTATTCACCCTGAAGATGATGAAGCTTTTGAAATCTGGAATAAAAAAATCGGCATTCCATCAGAACGCATTATTCGTCTAGAGGAAAATTTCTGGGATATTGGAGAAGGTCCAAGTGGTCCAAATACAGAAATTTTCTATGACCGTGGACCAGAATATGGTGATGACCCTAATGATCCAGAATTATATCCTGGTGGAGAAAATGAACGCCATTTAGAAGTATGGAATTTGGTATTCTCACAATTTAACCATAATCCGGATGGTACATATACGCCACTGCCTAAGAAAAACATTGATACTGGTATGGGGCTTGAGCGTATGGCATCGGTTGTACAAAATGTTCCAACAAACTTTGACACAGATTTGTTTATGCCAATTATTCATGCTACTGAAGAAATCTCAGGAACGAAATATCGTGAAAATGCAGAAGCGGATACTGCTTTTAAAGTAATCGCTGACCATATCCGAACTGTAACATTTGCTGTTGGTGATGGTGCACTTCCTTCAAACGAGGGTCGTGGTTATGTACTAAGAAGACTTTTACGTCGTGCAGTTCGTTATGCTAAACATATTGGTATTCATAAGCCATTTATGTATGAGCTTGTTCCTGTTGTTGGGGAAATTATGAAGGACTTCTATCCAGAAGTTTTAGAGAAAAAAGATTTTATCGCTAAAGTGGTTAAAAATGAAGAAGAACGATTCCATGAAACGTTACATGATGGTCTTCAAATTCTTGGCGATGTCATGAAAAAGGAATTAGCAGAAGGAAGTAAAGTTATTTCTGGTAAAGATGTATTCCGATTATATGACACATACGGATTCCCAGTGGAATTAACAGAGGAATATGCAGAAGAAAAAGGCATGACTGTTGACCATGACGGTTTTGAAAAGGAAATGGAAGAACAAAGAGAAAGAGCTCGTGCTGCTCGTCAAGATGTTGATTCGATGCAAGTTCAAGGTGGCGTATTAGGGGAAATTAAAGACGAAAGTACATTTGTTGGTTATACTCAATTAGAAGCTAATGGAAAAGTATTGGCAATTGTAAAAAATGGTGAGAAATTCGACTCAGCGTCTGAGGGAGAAGAAGTGCAGGTCATTTTATCAGAAACACCTTTCTATGCTGAAAGTGGTGGACAAATCGCTGACCAAGGTATTATTTCTAATGAAAATGTGAAAGCTATAGTTTTAGATGTTCAAAAAGCACCGAATGGCCAAAATCTTCACCGTGTGAAAATTGAAAGTGGTATTTTAGAAGATGGTGCTGAAATTGTAGCGGTAGTAGATAAAAACAATCGTGGTGCGATTACCAAAAATCATACTGCAACACATTTGCTTCACCGTGCATTAAAAGATACTTTAGGAGAGCATGTAAACCAAGCGGGATCTCTTGTTCAAAAAGATCGACTTCGCTTTGACTTCTCTCATTTTGGTCAAATTAAACCAGAAGAGCTTGAACAAATCGAGCAAATTGTTAATGAAAAAATCTGGGCTAGTATACCGGTTAATATTCATAGTAAAAACATTGAAGAAGCTAAAGCGATGGGTGCTATGGCGTTATTCGGTGAAAAGTATGGTAAAGTAGTTCGCGTTGTTTCTGTTGGTGATTATTCAATTGAGTTGTGTGGTGGATGTCATGTTGATAATACAGCTACAATTGGACTATTTAAAATCGTTTCTGAAAGTGGAATTGGCGCAGGAACAAGACGTATTGAAGCTGTAACGGGTGCAGCAGCATACAAACAATTAAACGATCAATTAAATCTACTAAAAGAAACAGCTACAGAATTAAAAACAAATCTTAAAGATGTACCAGCTCGCGTAGAAACATTACTAGGCGAATTAAAAGAGTTACAGCGTGAAAATGATTCTTTAAAAGCAAAATTAGGTAATATTGAAGCAGGTAACTTAATTTCTTCTGTTAAAGAAGTGAACGGCGTGAAAGTTTTAGCTGCTAAAGTACAAGCTTCTGATATGAATAATTTACGTACAATGGCTGATGAGCTGAAACAAAAAATGGAATCAGGTGTAATTGTTCTTGCAGCTGTTCAAGGTGAAAAAGTAAATATTATCGCTGCGGTAACAAATGATTTAATTCCAAAAGGATACCATGCAGGTAAATTAATTAAAGAAGTAGCTACACGTTGTGGTGGAGGCGGCGGAGGCCGTCCTGATATGGCTCAAGCTGGTGGTAAAAATCCAAATGAAGTAGATACTTCGCTTAATTTTGTTGATGAATGGGTAAAATCAATTTAAATAAGTATGTTATTGTTGTACAATAAATGTAATAATCTTATGAGTTCTTCAAGGGAGAATTCAAGAAGCGAGGTGTCCAAATGAGTTCCTTCGATAAAACGATGCAATTTAATTTTCAAGAAGAACCATTTGAAAGAGATGTTCAAGAAGTTTTGATGACTGTTTATAATGCATTACAAGAAAAAGGTTATAATCCTATAAATCAAATTGTAGGATACTTATTATCTGGTGATCCTGCTTATATTCCTAGACATCAAGACGCTAGAAACATAATCCGAAAGCTTGAACGAGATGAGATTATTGAAGAACTAGTTAAATCTTATTTAAAACATAATCGTGGTGACAAGTAAATGCGTTGTATAGGTTTGGACGTTGGGTCCAAAACAATTGGAGTAGCAATTAGTGATGCAATGGGTTGGACGGCTCAAGGCATTGAAACAATTAAGATTAATGAACAAATTCAAGATTTTGGATATAAAAGATTGAAAGAGCTTATTAATGAATATGAGGTTACAAAGGCAGTTGTGGGTTTACCTAAGAATATGAATGGTACCATTGGACCTCGAGGAGAAATTTGCCAAGAATTCGCAAAAAACTTCGAGAGAAAGTTTAAAATACCTGTTGTTCTATGGGACGAGCGTTTAACAACGATGGCTGCGGAAAGAGTATTACTGGAAGCAGATGTAAGCCGTGGTAAACGTAAGAAAGTAATCGATAAGATGGCTGCAGTGATGATATTACAAGGCTATTTAGATAGTCAAAACTAAAAATTATGAGGTGTCCGGAATGATGAATGAACATATTACAATCGTAGATGAAAATGGAAATGAACAGCTTTGTGAGATTATGTTTAATTTTCACTCTGATGAATTCAATAAAGACTATGTATTATGTTATCCAGTAGGGGAAGAAGATGAAAACGGAGAAGTTTTAGTACACGCATATGCTTATGTACCTGCTGATGATGATAGTGAAGGCGAGTTAATGCCAATTGAAACTGAAGAAGAATGGGATTTAATTGAGGAAATGTATAATACTTTCGTTTCTGAGCAAGAAGACGAAGAATAGAATGTTGAAAAAAGCTTCGCTAAAGATAGCGAAGCTTTTTTTATGCGATTTTTTAAATGTTTGTTATTTTTTATAAAGTTCATTAGATAAAAAAGGATGATTTCGAGCGCGAGCATCCTGAAGCGGAATGTAATTGAGCTTATATTATTTATTTGTTCATAGGCAACATTCTTTTCAATTAATAGCTGATCGCTACAGCGGTATAGCAGATGTTTTTACGGAAAATGTCGAATGCTTTCTTTTGGACAAAATCTTAATACATGAGATAGATAGAAGGAATTCGTTTATAGATAGAGATGGGTTTAGTATAACCTGACAAGAGCGATAACAGTTTATCTTACTTGAAAAAAATGAGGAATGCTGTGTAATTTTGTGTCATTTTTAGTATAATGTTGTTTGTAGTGTGTAAAAAGAAGGATAATCCGTTTTTCAAAAAAGTATAAAAGAATAACGTATAACTAGAAATGCGGTCTTTGTAGAATTCGGGGGGACGTTAATGACGGAAAATAAATCTTCAAAAAAAGAAGAAATGATCAAAAACCTTGCTGAAAGGCAAAATGAAGCCAAAACAGTAAGGAAAATTGTTTTTATTATAGCTATATCAATCTTAGTTGTATTTTTATTAACAGGAGTTGGAGCTTACTTCTATGTTCAATCTGCTCTAAAACCTGTTGATCCTGATAATAAAGAGCTACGAACAGTAGAAATTCCTATTGGCTCTTCTACAACATCTATTTCAAATATTCTCGCTGAAAATAATATTATAAAAAATGCAAAAGTATTTAAATATTATATTAAGTTTCGGAATGAGTCGAATTTTCAAGCCGGTAAATATGAATTGTCACAGTCTATGACTTTAGATGAGATTATTAAGACCATTCAGACTGGTAAGCTTATGCAGGAAGCAGTATTTAAGATGACTATTCCTGAAGGTATGCAATTAAAAGAAATAGCTAAAATTA
Organism: Bacillus sp. AP8; assembly: GCF_000321185.1. NCBI lineage: Bacteria > Bacillati > Bacillota > Bacilli > Caryophanales > Bacillaceae > Bacillus > Bacillus sp. AP8. The sequence continues at coordinate 7,968 of NZ_CAPG01000047.1, read as the reverse complement.
TAGCTGATAAGACATCTCAAGATGAAAAAGTCATTTTTGAAAAGTTAAATAGTAAAGAATTTGTGGCAAGTATGCAAGAAAAATACCCTGAATTATTAACATCAGAAATTAATGGTGCTAACATTAAATATCCTTTGGAAGGTTATTTATATCCTGCTACTTATGAGTTTTATGAAGAAAATCCAACATTAGAGTCAATCGTGGAGGACATGCTAGACAAAACATCAAAAGTTCTCGAACCATATAAAGAGCAAATGGAAGAGAAGAAATTCACGGTTCATAAATTGTTAACAATGGCTTCATTAATTGAAGAAGAAGCAACGGGAAAAACAGATCGTGGTCAAATTGCTTCAGTATTTTATAATCGCTTGAAAATTAATATGCCATTGCAAACAGATCCAACTATTGCTTATGCCAAGGGCGAACATATAAAAAGGACCTACTATAAAGATCTAAAGATTGATGATCCATATAATACGTATATGAATACAGGTTTAACACCTGGGCCGATTTCAAATGCAGGTATTACTTCTATAGAAGCCGCTTTATCACCTGACGAAACAGATTATTTATTTTTTGTAGCAAACAAAGAAGGCGAAACGTTCTTCTCTAAAACATTAGAAGAGCATAATAAATTGGTAGCTGAACATATTACTAACAAATAATGAATGGTTAAGACTATTTCACTTTGACTGTGTGATTATGTTACAATAGTAAAAGTTTGTATGAAAATAAGGCAAAACTACTTTTTTCCTCGGCATAATGCCGAGGTTTTTCAAAGAGATAAGACAGCTAAGTGTTGTTGTTTCCAACTTGTGAAGAGGCTGTGCATTAACAGCTTTGCGCTTGGTTTATCGTCTAGTTCTAGCGCCTGAAAGCCCTCTTCAAGGTCAAAAGTTCATCCTTCTTAGGTCAAAAGAGTGGGCTGCTAGAAAGGATTTGCCTTTTGATGTTTGGGATTGAACAAGGCGCTTGCGCTTTTCTTATAAGGAGTTGTAAGAATGAATCAAAAAATCAATGAGTATCTTGTCGATTTAACACCTTCTAGAAATGAATTTTTCAGCAAGATGGAAGAATATGCTCATGAAAATCACGTTCCGATAATGGAGATTATTGGGATGGAAGCTCTTTTACAATTTTTAAGACTTCATCGTCCTACTTCCATATTAGAAGTGGGGAGTGCAATTGGATATTCATCTTTAAGAATGTCTGATGCTTTGCCTGAAGCTAGAATTGTTACTTTAGAACGCCACCCAGAAAGAATTAAAGCTGCTAGGTCCTTTATAAAAGAGGCAGGAAAAGAGAGTCATATAACTCTTTTAGAAGGAGATGCTTTGGAATTAGCGGATGAAGTAAAGAAATTTGCTCCTTTTGATGCCATTTTCATTGACGCAGCAAAAGGCCAGTATATAAAATTTTTCGAGCTGTTTGAACCATTTCTTTCGCCTGAAGGTATCATTATTTCAGATAATGTGCTATTCAAAGAGAAAGTAATAGCACCGGAAGAATCGATTGGTCATAGAAGAGCAAGAGCTCTGGTGCGAAAAATTAAACATTTTAATAGCTGGGTAATGGAACATCCAGATTATCATACAGTAATCTTACCTATTGGGGATGGTATGGCTATTTCTAAAAAGAAAAATAAATGAGGTGAAGGAAATGAAAACACCAGAACTACTCGTTACTCCAACAAGTGTTCAAGATATTTTACCGTTGATTGAAGCCGGTGCAGACGCATTCGTTGTAGGAGAACAGCGTTATGGTCTTCGTCTTGCAGGGGAATTTTCTCGTGATGAGGTAAAGAACGCAATTGAGATTGCTCATCAGCATGGTAAAAAGGTATATGTAGCGATGAATGCTATTTTTCATAATAATTTAGTGGATGAATTGCCTGATTATGTACGTTTTCTTAAAGAAGTGAATGCAGACGCTATTATTTTTGGTGATCCAGCTGTATTAATGGTCGCTAGAGAAGTGGCTCCAGAAATGAAATTACATTGGAATACCGAAACAACTGCTACAAATTGGTTTACATGTAATTATTGGGGAACAAAAGGTGCTAAGCGAGCTGTTTTAGCTCGTGAAATTAATATGGATGCAATTGTGGAAATGACAGAGCATGCTAAGGTAGAACTAGAAGTACAAGTTCATGGCATGACTTGTATGTTTCAATCTCGTCGTACATTAATAGGAAATTATTTCGAGTATCAAGGTAAATCACTGAAAGTCGAAAATAGTGAGAAAAAGCGAAATATGTTTTTACATGATGAAGAAAGAAATAATAAATACCCGATATTTGAAGACTTTAACGGCACTCATATCATGAGCCCGAATGATATATGTATCATAGATGAACTTCAGGAAATGATTGAAACAGGCGTTGATAGTTTTAAAATCGATGGTATCTTGAAGAGCCAAGAATATTTAGTTGCTGTTACAAAGTTATACCGTAAGGCAATCGATCTTTGTGTTGAAGATGTCGATCGATATGATGAAGTTAAAGAACAATTATTAAATGAAATAGAAGCAATACAACCAGCTAATCGTTCTTTAGATACAGGATTTTTCTTTAAAGAAACGGTTTATTAAAGAATAAATGAATTGGAGGAATAGCCTTGAAAGCTATTACTAACAACAAAATCTCAGAGATTATTGATGGAAAACGAGTAATTGTGAAGAAACCTGAATTACTAGCTCCAGCAGGTAATTTAGAAAAATTAAAGATTGCTGTTCGTTATGGAGCAGATGCGGTTTATATTGGTGGACAAGAATACGGTCTTCGTTCCAACGCTGGGAATTTCACTTTTGAAGAAATGAAAGAAGGCGTAGAATTTGCAAATCAGTATGGTGCGAAAATCTATGTAACAACTAATATTTATGCCCACAATGAAAATATGGATGGATTAGAAGAGTATCTTGCAGGATTACAAGAAGCAGGTGTAGCGGGAATCATTGTTGCTGATCCGTTTATCATCGAAACATGTAGACGTGTTGCACCAAATGTAGAAGTTCATTTAAGCACACAGCAATCACTTTCGAACTGGAAAGCAGTAGAGTTCTGGAAAGAAGCAGGTATGCATCGAGTTGTTTTAGCTCGTGAGGCTAGTGCTGAGGATATTCGAGAAATGAAAGAAAAAGTGGATATTGAAATTGAAACTTTTGTGCATGGTGCAATGTGTATCGCCTATTCAGGGAGATGTACTCTTTCAAATCATATGACAGCTCGCGATTCTAATCGTGGAGGTTGCTGTCAGTCTTGCCGTTGGGATTATGGTTTATATGAAAATAATGCTGAAGGGGAAAAAGCTCTATTTTCTGAAGAAGATGAACCATTTGCAATGAGTCCAAAAGATTTAAAGCTAATTGAGTCTATTCCACAAATGATTGAATTAGGTATCGATAGCTTAAAAGTCGAAGGACGAATGAAATCGATTCATTACGTTGCTACAGTAGTAAGTGTGTATCGTAAAGTAATTGATGCATATTGCGCGGATCCAGAGAATTTTGTTGTAAAACAAGAATGGCTTGATGAATTAGATAAATGCGCAAACAGGGATACTGCTCCAGCTTTCTTTGAAGGCGTACCAGGGTATAAGGAGCAAATGTTTGGGAACCATAGCAAAAAGACAACTTTTGACTTTGTTGGCATGGTTTTAGATTACGACAAAGAAACTGAAATGGTTACTCTTCAACAAAGAAATTATTTCAAACCTGGCGATGAGGTAGAGTTTTTCGGACCGGAAATTGAGAACTTCACTTATATAATTGATAAAATCTGGGATGAAAAAGGAATTGAACTAGATGCTGCTCGTCATCCACTTCAAATTGTGAAATTTAAGATGACAAAACCAGTTTATCCGTTCAATATGATGCGAAAGGAGCTCTAAATAGTAAATGAGTAAAAAACCCATCGTTATAGGAGTTGCAGGAGGTTCGGGCTCAGGGAAAACGAGTGTAACTAAATCTATTATCAAAAGCTTTGAAGGACGTTCAATCTTAATGCTAGAGCAAGATTATTATTATAAGGATCAAAGTCATCTTCCTTTCGAAGAAAGACTTAAAACAAATTATGATCATCCGTTAGCGTTTGATAATGATTTATTGATTGAGCATATTAACAAACTGTTGAATTACGAAAGTATTGAAAAACCTGTGTATGATTATGCTCTACACACTCGTTCTAATGATGTGATCGAAGTTGAGCCAAAAGACGTTATTATCTTAGAAGGTATTCTTATTCTTGAAGATGAAAGACTCCGTGATTTGATGGATATGAAATTGTTTGTAGATACGGATGCGGATATTCGCATTTTACGTCGATTACAAAGAGATATTCAAGAAAGAGGTCGTACGATTGAATCAGTGATTGATCAATATGTTTCTGTTGTACGTCCGATGCATAATCAATTTATTGAACCGACAAAAAGATACGCTGACATAATCATACCTGAAGGTGGTCATAATTATGTCGCAATCGATTTAATGGTAACGAAAATAAAAACAATCCTTGAACAAAAGACAATTTTGTAATAACATGACTTGTATAATGTATATATTAACTAATGGATTATTTTGGTAATGGTGATTGCTAAAAAGTATTTACTATCATTTTTATCATGAGTAAAATGCGCGCCCTTTTCAAAAGGACGCGCAATTATGTATTTTTACATAATTTACAGAAAAAGAGCAAATAGCTCAAAGGAATCCGTAGAAGGAGTGAAGGGTCTTGGCAATTGAAAAAGTCTATCCAATGACAAAAGAAGGAAAACTCAAGTTAGAAAAAGAACTTGAAAATTTAAAATCAGTAAAACGTAAAGAAGTTGTAGAACGTATTAAAATTGCACGCAGTTTTGGTGATTTATCAGAGAACTCTGAATATGATTCAGCAAAAGAAGAACAAGCTTTCGTAGAAGGACGTATTACTACAATTGAAAATATGATTCGCAATGCAAAAATCATAGAGGAAAGCGAAGTTAATTCTGACGAAGTATCACTTGGGAAATCGGTTACATTTGTAGAACTTCCAAATGGAGACGAAGAAACTTATACGATTGTTGGTAGCGCTGAAGCAGATCCTTTTGAAGGAAAAATTTCAAACGATTCACCTATTGCGCGTAGTTTATTGGGTAAAGTAGTTGGAGAAGAAGTGACTGTACAAACTCCTGCTGGTGAAATGAACGTTAAAATCGTTTCGGTTAAATAAATATAGGTTTTAAATGCAAACACCTCGTCGAGAATGAAAGATGAGGTGTTTTTTTATGCTGAAAAAAAATCGAGCAATTGTCGTAGCTAGTGGTTTTTTATTGATATTTTGTTTGCTATTAGCTAGGTTAGTACAAATTCAGCTAGTGAGCACAGAATCCTATTCAAATCATCAAATTAATTTAATTGAAGAAAGTGTAAATCAACGAGTTCAAAGTATTGCTCTAGATGATGGGCGTGGTAAGTTTTATGATCAATCTGGTGAACCTATTGATCATGAACAAGTGGCTACCCTTATCCTATTTCCATTTTTAGATAATATGAAGTGGCCCATAGAGAAACTTGCTGATATTATTGGTGTATCTTCATCTGAGATTAAAACTACTCTTGCTAACGCAAAGGAACCTTTTGTATTTGAAAGGAATAATAAAGCGATTGTTCTGAGTGAACGACAGATGGAAGACATTAACGAATTAAAAATACCTGGTGTGTTTGCAACAAACCGAATTTTACCCTTAAAAAAACATTTAGCAGAGCAATTAATTGGTGGCTTAACAAGATCAGCTGATATCAAAAAGAAACGATATGGTGATCGCCAATTGCCGGCAATGACAATGGTAGGGGATAAAGGTCTTCAGGAGCAGCTTGACGCATATTTATTATCTGAGGGCGAATCGAGATTGGTCTATCATGTGGATGGGATTGGAGGACCGTTATTTGGGATTAATGTAAAATATTTATCACCGGGAAACGAACTATATCCTGTACGAGTTATCACTACGCTTGACAAAAAACTACAGCAGGCAGCTGAAGACATTGTAGACTCATCAGAGTATGGAATTAAAAAAGGTGGATTCATAATTATAGATATAGAGTCAAGTGAAATTCGCGCATCCGTTTCACGTCCGAGCATTGATCAAAAAGATCCGAATAAAGGAGTGGGAGCTAAAAACTTAATGTTAACACAAGCTACACTAGGATCTGTTTTTAAAACGATTGTATCAGCAGCCGCTATTGAGGAACAAATGGTGAATCCGAATACGTCATATAACTGTAATAGGCAGTTTGATGGGACACTTAATACAAATAGACCATTAGGGTATTTGAATTTCTATGATAGCTTTTCTCAAAGTTGTAATAAAACGTTCAGTGATTTGGCCATTAATCTTTCTAATAAAGATCCTGATTTACTAGAAGCCTATGCAAAAAAACTGCAGTTAGTTGGTAAATCAGGTTGGAGTGGCGACATTTTTCATTCGTCAGTTACGCAATTATTTGGAGAAGAAAACGGTCAAATATGGTTAAAAGATAGTGAGGATAAAAAAGATGCTAGACTTATCGCACAAACAGCTATTGGTCAACAAAATGTACAGGCCACACCATTAGCAGTAGCGAATATGATGGCTACTATTGCAAGAAATGGAGAAAAAAAGTTGGTTAAAGCTGTATCATCGATTGAATATGCAAATGGAACTACGGCAGCCGTTTTTAAAAATCAGGATATTAAGGGTGATACAATCATACTCCTGCAACAGCTAAAGAATTGAAACGATTACTAAATGGTGTAGTACAAGAAACAAAAGGAACAGCTGCTATGCTTCAGCAACTCCCTGTTCATGTTGCTGGAAAAACTGGAACTGCCCAAACGAATAAAGAAGAAGGTAAATGGAATATGTGGTTTGCTGGATACTTCCCAGCAGAAAAACCAAAATATGCGGTAGCAGTTGTTCGTTTAGATGCTGATACTAGTGAAAAAAGTGCAACAACTGTTATGAAAAAAATAGTTGAAACGGTCTACGAAATGGAAAATAAAGAAAATGAATGATTGGTATTGGATGTTTTCTGAAAGATTGTTGTTTTTTAATAAATTCAGTGCATTAAAACAATGGTACTTTAGTAGGGTGAAAAGATATCTAGATGCATATCGTTAAAAGTAGTAACGATGGATATGGATTAATGGAAAAGATATATTTGCTATTAAATAAGAATGAGAGCATGTTACAATAGAAGCTGAATTAAAAAAATGGGGTGATATATATGAGTGAAGAAAAACCCTCAAGAATTTCGACACGTTCTGAGAAAATTGGGAAGAAAAGAAAAGCAAATACCATATATAACATTTTGTTAACGGTTGTAATTGTGGCCATTCTTATCGTGGGCGCATCGATTTTCCTTGGTAAAGATGATGATAATTCTGCATCTTCAGAACCAAAAACATCCGAGCAAAATAAAGAAAAAGGAAATAAAGAAGAATCTGTGAATCATGAATCAAAACAAGAAGAGCACAATGATAATACGGATGTTGAGGATGAGGAAGAAGAGACTCCAAATGAAGATGGAGAAGATGATAAGGATGAGTCTTTAGGGGAACCAACTGTTATTGAAAATAGTGGCGACTCAAATGTTGAACAAACTTATACTAATCAGGATTGGAAGCCTGTGGGAACTGAGCAAACAGGAGAACACACTACTAACTATAATTCAAATTCAACAGATTGGAAAGAAATGGAGAGGGCGTTAGCGTACGGTGCAGGAATAGATGAAAACAATTTATCTGTATGGTGGATTGGAAATGGAGGAGCGCCTAATAAAGCTATTGGTACAGTATCACCAAAGGATAAAAGTGCAACCTTTAGAGTATATATTGAATGGGTCGATGGTGAAGGGTGGAAGCCTTCTAAAGTTGAAAAGCTAATCAAAAACGATAAAATTAGATAATAAAGTACAAAAAAGCATAATGCCTTTTAATGAGATAAAAGGCATTAT
>NZ_CAPG01000048.1:0-64848 GCF_000321185.1 Bacillus sp. AP8 | reverse complement strand
TTTTTTTATGTTTAGTCCTCCTTTATTTTCCTTTGACATACATTTTGAACAGCAATATAATTAGCCTACTAAATAATTAATAAACCTAATAATTAGTTTGGATAAATATAAAATAAGGTGGTGTTTTGTAATTGGAAGACCATGAAAAATATGAAAAGCTGATAAGAGCATTTATGCAATATAAACAGCTGGATTGGGAAAAAAAAAGCGTTGACGGATATAAGCCAAGCGAAGTACGCGTTTTAATTTGTATAGAACATGAAGCACTACAGGTAAATTCAGAAACTAAAGTTTCTGATATTAGCAAAATTTTAAAGGTTACTCCTCCATCTATTACGCAAATACTAAATAAGCTAGAAAGAGAAGGATTAGTGGAGCGAAGGATGGATACAAATGATCGAAGAGTTGTATTGGTTAAGCTCACAAAAGAGGGGAAAAACATCGCTCGAAAAGGAAAGAATAATTTCATAAAAATGTTTCATGAGTTACATGACTATCTGGGAGATGAGGATAGTCAAGAATTAGCCAGATTGCTCACAAGAACATTTACGTTTTTTAGTGAATCAAAAAATTTATAATTTAAAAGTGAGATGACGAATGTTTAGGTTAGTTTTACTATAATACTTAAATTTATCGGAGTGAAATCAATGTTTAATGGAGGATAAAAAATGCGTAAATTGCTACCATATTTAAAGCCGTTTATAGTGCCTATTGGCATTGTTATAGGCTTAATTTTTATTCAATCGCTAACAGAATTATTCCTGCCAACTTTAATGGCAGACATTATTGATAAGGGTGTTGTTAATCAAGATATCCCTTATATTTGGAAAATTGGCGGATTTATGCTACTTGTTGCTGCATTAGGTACAATATGTTCGGTTGCAGCTAGCTTTTTTAGTGCGAAGGTGTCCATGTCATTTGGAAAAAATTTGCGCTACAAAGTTTTTTCTCATGTAGAAAGCTTTTCTTTAAATGAATTTGATCAAGTAGGAACAGCTTCATTAATTACAAGAACAACTAATGATATCACACAAGTACAAAATGTTATTAATATGATTTTGCGTATGATGGTGACGGCTCCTCTTATGGCAGCTGGAGGAATTATTATGGCATACTCTAAGGATCCTGAGCTTTCGAAAGTATTAATTATTGCTGTTCCGATACTGTTTGTTGTGATTGGACTTGTAGTGTGGAAAGGGATTCCTTTATTTAAATCAGTTCAAGTGAAGCTTGATCAAGTAAACCGAGTATTACGTGAGAATCTGACAGGTGTTCGTGTTATCCGATCTTTTAACAGAATTAACTATGAAAAAAAGAGATTTAAAGGGGCAAATTCAGATTTAACTGAAACGACTATTAAGGTTAACAAGATAATGGCAACACTAATGCCAGCTCTTATGTTGATTATGAATTACACAACAATCGCTATCATTTGGTTCGGAGCACTTCGAATTAATCATGGTGACATGCTTGTAGGTGATTTAATGGCATTTTTACAATACGCCATGCAAATTATGTTCTCGATGGTTATGTTATCTATGATGTTTGTCATGATTCCACGTGCATCAGCATCAGCAAACCGAATAACTGAAGTGCTGGAAATACAGCAGACTATTATAGAAGAATCAAAGGACATACAAGCCAATAAAAAAGGTTATTTAGAATTTAAAAATGTTACATTCAGTTATCCAGGTGCTGAACATCCAGCGTTGGTAAATCTTTCTTTCCGTGCTGAGCCAGGTGAAGTTACCGCGATCATCGGAGGAACTGGCTCTGGTAAATCGACATTATTAAAATTAATACCGCGATTTTATAAAGTTGATTCTGGAGAAATATTAATTGATGACATAGAAATTAGTCAATTTTCATTAGAATCTTTACGATCTAAGATTGGTCTAGTACCTCAAAAGGCAGTCTTGTTTAGCGGAACTGTGAAGGAAAATATTTTATTTGGAAATGAGAATGCGACAGATGAGGAAGTTATTCACTCTGCAAAAGTAGCTCAAGCATATGAATTTGTCACTAATATGAAGGATGGTTTTGACTCGGAAATTTCACAAGGAGGTACCAATGTCTCTGGTGGGCAAAAGCAACGTTTATCCATTGCAAGAGCTCTCGTAAGAAAACCAGAAATTTATTTGTTTGACGATAGCTTCTCAGCGCTAGATTTCAAAACGGATGCAAAGCTTCGTGGAGCATTAAAGCAAGAAACAACAGATTCAACGGTGTTAATTGTTGCTCAACGAGTATCTACAGTAATGGATGCAGATCGAATTATTGTGCTTGATGAAGGAGAAGTTGCAGGTATTGGAACACATCAACAATTGATGGAAACTTGTGATGTTTATAAAGAAATTGTTTCTTCCCAACTTTCAGAGGAGGAGATTGCATGAGAAAAACCAATCAACATTCTAATCGAAAAGGACCTGGTTTTGGACCACCAGGTGCAGGAGCTCCTGTACAGAAGGCAAAAGATTTTAAAGGAACTTTAAAACGACTAATCGGTTATTTAGCTCCTTATAAAATTCGCTTAATATCGGTCTTTTTTGCGGCAATATTAAGTACGATTTTCATGATATTAGGTCCTAAGATATTGGGGAAAGCAACAACAAAAATCTTTGAAGGAATATCGATGAAATTAGCTGGAGTACCTAATGCAGCGATAGATTTTGACTATATCTTTCGTATTTTGTGCTTACTAGCAGGCTTATACTTATTTAGTTCGCTATTTAGCTGGATTCAACAATTTATCATGGCCAGTGTTGCCCAACGAACTGTTTACACGTTGAGAGAGCAAGCAGAGGATAAAATAAGCAGACTTCCATTGAAATATTTCGATGGTACAACGACTGGTGAAACATTGAGTAGGGTAGTAAATGATATCGATAACATTAGTACTACATTGCAGCAAAGTTTAACTCAATTAATTACATCTATCATAACTATTATTGGTGTAATTATCATGATGCTAACAATTAGTCCAGTGATGACATTAATTTTATTATTAACGTTACCTTTAAGTGCGGTAATCGCAGTATTAGTGGCCAAGAAATCTCAAGGATATTTTGTAGGTCAACAGAAATCATTGGGTGAACTGAGTGGTCATGTAGAAGAAATGTATACGGGTCATGAAGTTGTAAAGGCGTTTGGTCATGAGGAAAAAGCATTAGACGAATTTAAAGTTATTAATGAAAAATTGTATCAATCTGGCTGGAAAGCACAATTTATTTCAGGGGTAATCATGCCATTAATGCAATTCGTCAATAATTTTGGTTATGTATTAATCTCGGTAGTAGGTGGGATTTTTGTAACAAAAAGCTATATTTCAGTCGGTGATATTCAAGCGTTTATCCAATATGCACGCCAATTTTCTCAACCTATTACTCAGACAGCAAATATAGCCAATATTATTCAGTCAACTATTGCGTCAGCTGAAAGAGTATTCGAGTTATTAGATGAAGAGGAGGAGGTTCCAGAAGCGGCTCAAACAAAAGTTATTTCATATCCAAAAGGTCAGGTGACATTCGAGCACGTATCTTTTGGTTATAAAGAAGATGAGTTATTGATTAAAGATATGAATATACATGTTCAACCTGGCCAAATGATTGCTATCGTAGGTCCTACAGGGGCAGGGAAAACAACATTAATTAATTTGTTAATGCGTTTTTATGAAATCAATAATGGCAAAATCTGCATAGATGGTGTCGATATTAAAGAAATGAAACGTAGTGATTTGCATAGCCTATTTGGAATGGTTCTTCAAGATACATGGCTCTTTAATGGAACGATAGCAGATAATATTGCATACGGTCGAGAAGGAGCAACGAGACAAGATGTTGTTACAGCAGCTTGTGCTGCTCATGCCGATCATTTCATCCGTACATTACCAGAAGGATATGACACGGTATTAAATGAAGAAGCAACAAATATTTCACAAGGACAAAAACAGCTATTAACGATAGCGAGAGCAATTTTAGCTGACCCGGCGATTTTAATATTAGATGAGGCTACAAGTAGTGTGGATACTCGAACAGAAATCTTTATTCAAAAAGCGATGAATGCTTTAATGGAAGGTAGAACAAGTTTTGTTATTGCTCATCGTCTTTCAACGATAAAAGATGCTGATTTAATACTTGTTATGAACAATGGAACTGTAATTGAGCAAGGAAATCATAATGAGTTACTTGCGAAAAATGGTTTCTATGCTGATTTATATAATAGCCAATTTTCCGATGAAAGTTTAGCAGATGATGCTGGATAAATATTAAAAAGTAGTCAGTTTGTCTCTAAAAAGGGCCTCTGAAAAGCGATAATAATCACTTTTCAGAGGCCTTTAAGCTGTTGCTATCTACATTTTCATGAATATAAAGGTTGTTTGGTCTGGCGGGTGGTGTGAGCTGTGAATCCGCGTTCTTATTTAAATACTTTCTGAAGTTGATTCCTTCCTTTGTAACGTAGATATAAAAATCTATTTGGAATTGCAGGAATCATTTAAATTGTAGTATTGGTTTTGTCATCTCTGTACTAAAAAACAAGTTTGATTCATAGCTTATTAATGATAGATACTGTATTTTTTAGGAAATGAGAGGAGGAGCAAATTTTGACAGGGCAAAATCAATCGTGTTTACGATTTTCACTAGAAGAATCAATATGGTTCCCAAAAGGTCAAGAGGTCAGTGAACTATATTCGCTTTCCATTGAACCAAATGTTGTTATTTCAGAGCGAAATCAATATATTGTTATTGAAGGAACTCTGGAAGTATCTGGAGAATACCGAGGAGTTGAGGAGAGCGGAGATTGGGAATATACAGAAAGTACATCCATCACTCACACTAGGTATGTGCAAAATGTTGAACGAAATGAAGAGGATGATATTAATACTTTTTATCATACGTTCCCTGTTGATATAAGCATACCTGCAAATCGTATTGAAAATAGAAATTTAATTGAAGTAGATATATCAACATTTGATTACAATATGCCCGAGAATAGTTGCATTAAATTAGTTGCAGAATTACTTATTTCCGGTATTTATGATGAATCAGAACAATATGGGAATCAAACTGAATCACAACTGAATTATTCAATGCGAGAAGATGAGTTACAGCAAAATGAGGAATATACCACTATAGATGTATTTATGCCTCAATTTAATGAACAAAATCATCATGTTGACCAACTTGAGCGTGATCAGGAAGAAACGTCGATAAAAAAGGAATCGAGTATTTATGAGTCATTAATAAGACCAGCTGAAGAATCCATGATAAAAAAGGAATCGAGTATTTATGAGTCATTAATAAGACCAGCTGAAGAATCCATGATAAAAAAGGAATCGAGTATTTATGAGTCATTAATAAGACCAGCTAAAGAATCCATGATAAAAAAGGAATCCAGCATTTATGAGTCATTTACGGCTGAAGCTTATGCGAGACCAGAAGAAGATTCAAAGGTAAAAAGGGAATCTAGTGTGTATGAGTCATTCATGGCTGAATCCCATGCGAGACCAGTAGAAGATTCAACGAAGAAGGAAGAAGTACCTTTTCAAATGAGTCATTATCAACCGATAGGCAGTCGTCCATTTCAAACGGAATTCTCTATACCGATACCTACTTTTATGCCGGTAGATGTGCAAACCAATGAAGCATTACCTAACAGGGAAGAAATAAAAGAAGAAAAAGTAGAGAGTAAGGTTTTAGAAAGCTCGATTAATGAGAGTTTACAAGTTGTGAGAAATAACGAAAGTAAAATAAAAGTAGAGGAAAGCGTAGAAGAGGTCAAAATATATCAGCCTGCTAACAACCGAGAGGAAGCTTTAGATGTAAATGAAAAGCAGGAAAGTAAAAAAGAGCAAGAAAAAGTAGTTGAACATAATCGTTCTACTGTTAGCTTAACGGATTTCTTTGCCAAAAAAGATACAAATACTCAAACCAAATTAAAAGTATGTATTGTGCAAAATGGTGAAAGTATTACTGATTTAGCAAACCGATATCATGTTAGTAAACATGAGATTGTTTCTTCTAACGGTCTTAATAGTGAAAATGATATAACCGAAGGTCAGGTTTTATATATTCCAAGAGTTACAGTTCAAAAATAACTTGTAATACGCCTTGAAAGTGAGGAATGTAGATGGATAGGAGCGAAAAAAATCAAAAGGATATAGAATTTATCATCAATCAATATGAGCTTCAATTCCAGTATTCCGAATCATTTGGGCGGGTCTTTAAAGTATATACAACGGAAGGGACATTTGCTTTAAAAAAAATATCACCTTTGCATAGTATGGATTTTATTAAACATGTGCAACGATTGTATCAGAGAGGTTATAACCGTGTTGTACCTATCTATTTAACAAGTGATGGGCGCTATGGTGTTTTATATCAAAATAATCTCTACTATTTAATGCCTTGGCTAAATAATGAAGATTATGGTGAAAGAAATGAAAAGCATAAGCAAATGTTTCGAGAACTTGCTCGTATGCATGTATTGACAGCGAAAGATTTAAAGATTGAAAAAGAAGATAGAGAAATTCACTATCAAAAAACGACGGATACATGGGAGAAGCAGCAGAAGTTTTTAGAAGAATTCATTGAGCGCTGTGAAAAGAAATGGTATATGTCACCCTTTGAATTAATGTTTTGTTCTTATTATTACGATGTTTCCCAAGCACTTTCTTTTTCAACTAAGAAGTTAGAGGAATGGTATGATAAAACAAAAGACGATGAAAAAGTAAGGACAGTCGTTATTCATGGTAAAATTTCAATTAAGCATTTTTTGATTAATGATCGGGGTGCAGGGTATTTTATTAACTTTGAAAACTCAAAATCTGCACCTCAGCATTTCGATTTGCTCCCTTTCTTTGTGAAATATTGCAATTCATATCCAGCTCGTTGTGATGAATGTATAGAATGGCTATACCATTACTATAAATATTATCCAATGAGAGAAGAGGAAATGATGTTATTCTTAAGCTATTTAGCTTATCCAACTCAATTTTTGCAAACTGTTGAAGCATATCATGAGCGAAAATATGATCTACAATCCGAATATCAGTATGTAAAACAATTGCAAAAAAACTATTGGCAATTAAAAAATATCGAATATATTGTAATGAAAATTGATGAAATTGAAGCTCAAAAAAAAGCTGCGCAGGCTGAGGGTCAAGACAGTGAATAAAAGAGCTAGGGTTGCTAAGGTGTCTGAAATGTTATTCATTCAGGCATCTTTTTTACAATTTAAGAAAAGGATGTTGGATTTGTTCGAAGACTTAATTAACAACTATTGATTTGTAACAAAGTTTGTGGAAAATGCCTAAAATAAATAGCTGTTTCAAAACTATGAAACAGCTCAAATAATTTTAGACAGATTATTAATTTGACAATCATTTTGTTGAACATTTATTAGTTGTATTATTATGAACAGTTGAAACTAATAAGAAATAAATGTTGAAAATCAGTATGATAAACAAAACCTGCATGTGAGGAACGAGCGGAGAAGGCTTTGCATTTTCTAGCCACTAAGCGAACGGATTAAAGCCATTATTAATATAATACTTTAACAGAGTGTGCCTTTAAAAAATGTTGAATCGGATGCTTGCTGCTATACAAACTAAGACCAATAGTAATAAAACATCAAAAGTTGTTGGAAAGAAAAAAGTTCGTATGGCCTGAAATATACAAATTGGGATAATAAAAGGCTTACACATATTCATTAAGTTTCGGACCCATGGTGGTTTATTATACGGACTATATCGTCTTTTCATCTTTTTGTCTCCTTTATGAAAAAAGTTGAAAGTACATAATGAACTCAAGGATATCTATACAATTCTTTTGAGGTTATTGGTTTATACTTCCTTTTTTCAATTGGTCAATCATGCTTAATCTTTACGTTCCTTGATATTTTATGGAAAAGGGCGGGAAATGTGAATATATTGTAGTCAAGTAGAAAACAATTGAATATTATAAAGAAAAATGGTAAGAATGATTGACGAAAGAACCATTTTTTCTGTACTATAGTAATAATTAAATAATAGCAATAGCTGAGAATGGGAGTAGTAAGTTTGAAGTCTACTTTAAGAGAGAAAAGCCAATAGCTGAAAGGCTTTTTAAGTAAGAGCAAACTGAAGTAGCCCAGGAGCTGCTTTTATGAAATAGTTAGTAGTAAAAGCCGGTGTAGAGCCGTTATTATTTTAAGCGCCAATTAAGTGTACATAGATTTAATTGGAATAAAGGTGGTACCGCGAATCAACTCTCTTCGTCCTTTTTTAGGAAGAGAGTTTTTTTATGTTCAATTGAATGATTAGGAGGAAGACATAATGGACAATAATCAAACATCAATGCCGACTAAGTATGATCCGCAAACGATTGAAAAAGGTCGCTATGACTGGTGGGTAAAAGGTGGCTTTTTCAAGGCAGAAAGCGATGAGAAGAAATCGCCATATACAATTGTTATTCCACCACCAAACGTTACAGGTAAACTTCATCTAGGTCACGCTTGGGATACGACTTTACAAGATATTTTAACTCGTATGAAAAGAATGCAAGGATATGACGTTCTTTGGTTACCAGGTATGGACCATGCGGGTATTGCTACTCAAGCCAAGGTTGAAGAGAAGCTACGTAATGAAGGTGTTAGCCGTTATGACCTCGGTCGTGAGAAATTCGTTGAAGAAACATGGAGATGGAAAGAAGAATACGCTGGTCACATTCGTGAACAGTGGGCAAAAATGGGTCTTGGTTTAGACTATTCAAGAGAGCGATTCACACTTGATGAAGGCTTATCAAAAGCCGTAAACCAAGTATTCGTTTCTCTTTACAAAAAAGGTTTAATCTATCGTGGTGAGTACATCATCAACTGGGATCCGTCTACGAAAACAGCTCTTTCCGACATCGAGGTTATTTACAAGGATGTTCAAGGTGCTTTCTATCATATGAAATATCCTTTAGCAGATGGTTCAGGATGTGTTGAAGTTGCTACAACTCGTCCAGAAACAATGCTTGGAGATTCTGGTGTAGCTGTACATCCTGAAGATGAGCGTTATAAGCACTTAATCGGAAAGACAGTAATCCTTCCAATCGTTGGTCGCGAAATTCCAATCGTTGCCGATGATTATGTAGATAAAGAATTCGGTACTGGTGTAGTTAAAATGACTCCAGCACATGACCCTAATGACTTTGAAGTAGGTAACCGTCATAATTTAGAACGTATTCTTGTAATGAATGAAGATGGAACAATGAATGCAAAAGCTGGTAAATATGAAGGTATGGATCGTTTCGAATGCCGTAAGCAAATCGTAAAAGACCTTCAGGAACAAGGCGTTCTTATCAAAATTGAAGAGCATATGCACTCTGTAGGTCATTCTGAACGTAGTGGCGCAGTTGTTGAGCCATACCTTTCTACTCAATGGTTCGTTAAAATGCAACCTCTTGCTGACGAAGCAATTGCTCTTCAACAAAAAGAAGAAGAGAAAGTTAACTTCGTACCAGAGCGTTTCGAGAAAACATATTTACGCTGGATGGAAAACATTCGCGATTGGTGTATTTCTCGTCAATTATGGTGGGGACACCGTATTCCAGCTTGGTATCACAATGAAACAGGTGAAGTGTATGTAGGAACAGAAGCACCTGCTGATGCTGAGAACTGGACTCAAGACAAAGACGTATTAGATACTTGGTTCTCTTCAGCGTTGTGGCCGTTCTCAACATTAGGCTGGCCAGATGAAAACAGTGAAGATTTCAAGCGTTACTATCCAACATCTGCTTTAGTAACGGGTTATGATATTATCTTCTTCTGGGTTTCTCGTATGATATTCCAAGGTAGGGAATTTACAGGACAACGTCCATTTAAAGATGTTCTGATTCACGGTCTAGTTCGTGACAGTGAAGGACGCAAAATGAGTAAATCTCTTGGCAACGGTGTTGATCCAATGGATGTAATCGACAAGTACGGTTGTGATTCATTACGTTATTTCTTATCAACAGGAAGCTCACCAGGTCAAGATTTACGTTTCTCGATTGAGAAAGTAGAAAGCATTTGGAACTTCGCGAATAAGATTTGGAATGCATCACGTTTCGCGTTAATGAACATGGATGGCATGACATACGAAGAAATTGACTTAACTGGTAAAAAATCAGTAGCAGACAAATGGATTCTTACTCGCTTAAATGAAACAATTGAAACAGTTACTCGTCTAGCTGATAAATATGAGTTTGGTGAAGTTGGTCGTGTGCTTTATAACTTCATCTGGGATGATTTCTGTGACTGGTATATCGAAATGGCGAAGCTTCCACTATACGGTGAAGATGAAGAAGCGAAGAAAACAACTCGTTCTATCCTTGCTTATGTATTAGATAACACAATGAGATTGCTACACCCATTCATGCCATTTATCACAGAAGAAATCTGGCAAAACCTACCTCACAAAGGGGAAACAATTGTAAAAGCAGCATGGCCAACTGTGAATGAAAATCTTACTGACAACCAAGCGGCTGAAGATATGAAGCTATTAGTGGAAATCATCCGCTCTGTACGTAATATTCGTGCAGAAGTAAATACACCACTAAGCAAGAAAATCAACTTAATCTTAAAAGCGAAAGACGAAAAGATTGCTCAAAGTTTGAAAGATAACAGCGGCTACATCGAACGCTTCTGTAATCCTGAAGTATTAACAATCGGTACAGATGTTGAAGAGCCAAGTCAAGCAATGACAGCTGTTGTAACAGGTGCAGAAGTAGTTCTTCCTCTTCTTGGGTTAATTAATGTTGAAGAAGAAGTGAAGCGTCTAGAGAAAGAACTTGATAAGTTGAACAAAGAAGTAGAGCGTGTTCAGAAGAAATTAAGCAATGAAGGCTTTGTGAAGAAAGCACCTGAAAAGGTTATTGAAGAAGAGCGTGCAAAAGAAAAAGATTACAGCGAAAAACGCGATGCGGTTATTCGTCGTATTCAAGAATTACAAAATATTTAAATGATGTGAAAAAGCATGTTAGGGTTAACCTAACATGCTTTTTCTTTGCTTGTTCATACAGATGGTATGCAAATATAACCATCAACGGAATATAGCTTTGAGCATGAAATCAATTTGGAAACATAATCAATACGATGAACTTTAATTCTAAAAAGTAAAGAGGATCACTGTATTGACAGTAGGATTTAATGGTGGTATGTTTTTTTTGTAGTATTATACAAATTGAATACTCTGTTAGGTGAGGCTCCTGTATTAGAGATAAGCTGCTGCCCAAAAATGTCGAGAGACGCCAATGGGTCAACAAGAAAGGTCGGATGAAGGCCTTTTTTAACGTAGCTGGTTGTTAACCTATGCTATACAGTGCCAAAGCTCAACGATGGAGAATAGAATATTACTGTAAGTGAGTTATATATTTAACCCTGCTTATGGTGTTTATTTAACTAGGATTTTAACCTTTATTTCTCTTTCGTGAATAAAGGTTTTTATTTTTTTATCAGGATTTGCGCCCATGTAAATCGTGAATATTAACGAATTCAAGCTTTAGAGCTTGGAAGAATGGAAAGGATGTGAGGAGCGTGAGTAGTGAGGACCCGTCGCCGAATAGTACCAACATTGAAGAATTATTACTTAGCTGTTCCTCACATTTGAGGTGAACAGCTGTAAGAGGGTGATTGCATGCTGTCTATCTATTGTGTAGATAAACAAGAAAAATTAATTCAAGTACCTAATAGTACAAAAGGATGTTGGGTAAATGTAGTTAATCCAACAGTTGAAGAAATTAATCGACTAGAAAGAGACTTTCAATTGGAAGATACTGATTTTCTTAGAGATGCGCTAGATGAGGAAGAACAAGCTCGTGTTGAAAAAGATGAGAATGAACTCAGAATCATTGTTGAAATTCCAATTTGTTCAAAAGATGATGAAGGTAATGAAGAGTTTGGAACCATACCGTTGGGATTAATTGTAAAAGATGATATCATGATTACCATTTGTGCACAAGAAAATGAAATTATGAATGTATTTACGAATAACCAATTAAAGAATTTTAATCCTAAATTGAAAACCCGATTTGTATTACAGCTTTTTCAGCAAATCGCTTCCTACTTCTTAAGATACTTAAGAAGAATAAATAAAATGTCTAATAGTATTGAGAAAGAGCTACATCTAGCTTTAAAGAACTCTAAGTTGCTAGAATTATATACTTTAGAGAAAAGTTTAGTCTATTTTTCAACATCATTAGAATCTAATCATTTTATTATGGAGAAATTTTTATCACAAAATCATTTGAAAATGTATGAAGATGATCAAGGTTTATTGAATGATGTTATTATAGAAAATAAACAAGCGATACGAATGGCGCAAATTTATAGCTCGATATTAGGATCTACGATTAATTCGTTTGCTTCCATTATATCGAATAATGTAAATCATATTGTTAAGATGCTTACTTCGGTAACAATCATTATCGCTATTCCTACAATGTTAGCAAGTATATATGGTATGAATGTAAAATTACCATTTGAAGGACATTTACATGCATTTTCTATGATCATGATTACCTCAACTGTGCTTTCTATTATTGTTGGTTTAGTATTTTGGAAGAAGAAATATTTTTAATGATGAATATAAAAAGACGACTTTTCCATATATGAATGGAAGGTCGTTTTTTTGTATAGCTCAGTTAAATAATATCGTTGATTTTGATTTATTTTAAGTGAAAATGTTAGGCAAACTGTAAGTACAATAAGAAGGGGTTTTCATTTATGTGGAGAGGTTCAGTCTATACATCTCTACACTATAGTGTGTGCTTTTCTTATTGTACAGTGTATTTTTTTTCATATATGATAAAAGATAGTGCTAAAATAAATAAAGCGGATTGACTATTCAAAAGGGGAATTATTATGCTGCAAAAAATAGAGGATATGTACGATTATTTTGCTAAACGAGAACAACGCTTTGGAATGAATTTTGGTTTGGAAAGAATGGATGCATTATTAGAGGGGCTACATATACAACATAATCAGCAAAAGTTTATTCATTTAGCTGGTACGAATGGTAAGGGATCAACCTTGCATTATCTGAAGAAAATATTATCTTCACAAGGCTATAGAGTTGGGACGTTTACTTCTCCGCATATTGAAAGTATTAAAGAAAGAATTATGATTAATGATGAATATATAGAGGAAGAAGATTTTTTACGTTTATTCAATACAGTGGTTCAATATGTTGAAAGTATGGAGCAGGAGAATGTTTTTCCTACCCAGTTTGAGATTTTGACTATTATTGCACTTATGTATTTTCAAGAGAAAAAACCTGATTATGTATTAATGGAAACAGGTCTAGGAGGTAGACTTGATTCAACGAACGTAATTCACTCACTTATTTCCATTATTACAAATATATCGTTAGATCATACTAATATTCTAGGGAATAAAATAAGTGGCATTGCAGCTGAAAAAGCGGGAATTATTAAAGAAGATTCTATTGTCATAACTGGAGTAAAGGATGAAGAAGCATTACCAGTTATTAAAGCAAAAGCTTCAGAAATGAATAGTGAAATACTTGTCATTAATGAGAACTTCTATGTTGAAAGTAAAATGCCTACTCAAAATGGCGAAGTATTTCATTACTGTTTTGGAAATCATACATTTGAAGACTGTATGATTTCGATGTTAGGGAAGCATCAGATTGACAATGCATCTTTAGCAATAACAGCTGCTTTAGTACTACGTGATAAATATAACGTTACCCTTACTAATGAGGCGATTAGAACTGGCTTATTAGCTGCTAACTGGAAAGGTCGCTTAGAAACGATTAGTGAGACTCCAAAAATTATTGTTGATGGATCACATAATGAAGCAGGAATCTCTGCTTTAATTGATACACTAAAAGCGAGATACCGTGACAAGAAGATTATTATCGTGACAGCAGCGCTTGCTGATAAAGATGTGGATTCTATGATATCCATGCTTGAAGAAGTAGCGGACCACATGATTTGTACTCAATTTGAAATGGACCGTGCACTTGAGGCTGAAAAGCTAGCAACACATTGTAAAAATGTACCGTGTAGTATCGAGATGTCTTGGGAGAAAGCTTTAGAAAAAAGCTTAGAAATGGTGGATGATGATTCATTAATCGTTGTGACAGGTTCACTTTACTTTTTATATTATGCTAGACCTTATCTAATGAAATACTGATTGAAAAGTAAGAAGTATAATAGTGTATGATGCTTAATCTACATGAATAAAGCAGCTCCAAATTCTAGGATGGACTTTTGGAGGTGCTTTATTTGTTTTAGTTTTGAAATTTTAATTTTTACAAAATTGTGTATTATATGGATAATTTTGCTATATTGTCTTAATGGTAGAATAAAATACGTTATAATAGTGTAATAGTACGGTTTGAAGTTAATATGGAAAATAATAGTTCTAAGGAGAAAATATGGAGTTATTTGTATTTTTTTATCTTGGTGTAGTCGGTTTGATTTTTGGTTCATTTTTTAATGTAGTTGGCTTACGAATTCCAAAGAAACAGTCTATTGTGCATCCAAGATCATCGTGTCCAAACTGTGGGCGTGTACTTACTAGTAAGGAATTAATTCCTGTTTTCTCATACTTGATACAAAGGAGAAAATGTCGGAACTGTCACGTGCAAATTTCTTTTATCTAT
The DNA here is from genome assembly GCF_000321185.1 of Bacillus sp. AP8. Taxonomy (NCBI): domain Bacteria; kingdom Bacillati; phylum Bacillota; class Bacilli; order Caryophanales; family Bacillaceae; genus Bacillus; species Bacillus sp. AP8. The sequence continues at coordinate 50,219 of NZ_CAPG01000048.1, read as the reverse complement.
CCAATGATGGAATTACTAACGGGCCTATTGTTTGCTGTTACCCCTCTAATTATCGGATGGAATAGTCAACTTTTTGTTGCATATCTGTTTATTTCAATGCTTATGATCATTACGGTATCTGATATGGCGTATATGGTAATTCCAGATAAGATTCTCCTGTTTTTTTTAGTTGTATTTATTATTTTGCATTTTTTTTTATCGATGCCGTCATGGCTGGATTCTATTGCTGGAGCTGTAATTGGTTTTGGAATATTATTTCTTATAGCTTTAATTAGTAATGGCGGTTTGGGTGGAGGAGATATCAAATTATTTGCTGTCATAGGTTTTATATTAGGTTTAAAGCTTACACTATTAGCTTTATTTTTTTCTATTTTTTACGGTGCTTTTATCGGTCTTTTTTTAATGGGTTTCGGATTCGTGAAAAGTAAGCAACCAGTGCCATTTGGTCCATTTATTACAATTGGATCATTAACGGCTTATTTCTTTGGGGGAAGAATTGTTAATTGGTATTTTGGTGTATTTATTTAGTGGAAATTTTTGGTTTTAAGTAATAGAAAAGTGCTAGTGCTAACAGTTTAGAGTTGTATTTTACTAAGGATCTTATGTGGTGGTTTCGAAATATTAGAAGATTTGAAAAAAGATTTACCACAAATGGAAGCTACGAAGCCTAGTGAAAAGAAAAAACCGTTGAGTACAAGTCCAATGACACTAAAATTGGTTCGTCAACCTAAATCAAGCAACAGAGGAGATTATATCAATTAGATAAAAAGAGTTTATCGGTTTATCATTTGCAAAAAGGAAATGAAATATCATAGCGAGCTTGCATCAAAATATAAAGATAACTGTTTTAAATTTGTATTCATAAGAAAAGTAAAAATAAGTTCGAGTTTTTTATTTGTCATTGGAATTACTCTGCAACCCTAAATAATAGGTAGGAATTTGTTATTCATAATAGGGTCGTGTAGATTATGATACGAATGGCAATTTAATATATTTTCTCCCGATTTTAGAGAAATAAATCAAAAAATCTCGCTATTTAGATTTATTTGACGAAAGCTATTGATAACAAGACGACAAAAGTCTTGTTATTTTTTTTTTCGACTATGATAGGATGAAACAAAAAGTCGAGAGGAGGCAGCTTTCAATGGACAAGCTCGACCGTCAAAATACGATTAAAATCAAATTAAATAATAAAGGAAAGCAATATAAAGAAGAGGAGATTGAGAACAAAAAAGTCGTTCATTCACAGCAACCAGAAGAAAGTCAAGAAGATATTGACCAAACAGCTGCAACCAGTACATCTAACGAGGAAAATAATAAGGAAGATGAAAGTTTTGAATGGGTGTTACCATCTGAAGAATATAAAGAGCAACCGACTGTGGAAAGTAGTATTTTTACTTATACTAGTAAAGAAAAAACAGTAAATAAGAATCGAGGATTTCAAAAACTTGTTTTATCCGTTGTAGTAGCAATTTTTGTAGGTTTTGGACTTATGTATGTTGTTTTAAAAACAATAACAGCTAAAGAGGATTTACCGGTAACTAAAATAGAAGAAACGAAGCCAGTTAACTCACAAAAGCCATCAGAATCTATTTCTTTATTTCCAATGGTAATAAATGTGGTTCAAGGAGGGGTCTTTAGTAGTAAAGTTGCTGCTGAGGATCAGCAACTTCAATTTATTAATCAAGGAATTCCGGCTGAGGTTATTACTCAAAAGGACAAGTATTATATTGTCCTTTTCGCTAGTGATTCTCTAGAACATGCTAAAGAGATTTCAACAAAATATAAGAATCAGATTTCTGATGCTTACTGGAAAGAGTTTACGCTTGAAGGAGGAACATCAAAGTTATCTAAGCAGGATATTCAAAAAATTGTCGCAACTAATGCACTATTTAAACAGTTAACGAAAGTTTCTACTAACGTTATGCTATCGACAGGTCAAGTGGATACGAGTAAGTTGCAATCAACCTTACAAGATGTACAAAAAATGAAGGCGGATAATGTTAAGATTGACGAATTGGTTTCTATTTTATCTAGTGCCATCAGTGAAATAAAAGAAAATGCAAATTCTTTTGAAGATAGTATTAACATTCAATCACAATTATTACAGTACATTACATTATATACTGAGTTAATAAAGTCATAATTCAATTATTTTCTGGGAAATAAGACAATATTCGCAGGTCTAATTATGTGTTATTTACCATTATATAGTATGAAATGTAAATGTAATGAAACCGTTAATTTATTATGATTCATTCTGAGAGGATAAAGTGATAGACTAAATCAGTAAAGTAGGAATCTGAGGGTAAGGGAAATATCCGTCATACTACTTCTTAGCTCATTTAAGTAGCATGACGGATATTGTTGTGTTTGCACGGATTGCTCTAAGCGGTTATTGTAGAAAAAGTCTAAATTTGATACGATTATATTGTATCTCTCTGTATGAATAAAAATTAAAGGTTAAGGTGAACTACATGACTTCTCTTATATTAGCTTCTGCATCACCCCGAAGAAAAGAACTTCTTACTCTACTAGATATTCCCTTTTTATCGTATTCCACTGATATTGATGAAACCATTTTACCTAATACTGCACCTGAGGAAGCTGTTCAACAGCTTGCATATAAAAAAGCATATGCTGCTCTTCAAACACATAGTCAAGCAATCATCATTGGCTGTGATACAATAGTTGTGCATAACGGCAATATACTTGGTAAGCCAAAGGATGCCGAAGATGCTATCAATACGTTATCACAGCTCTCTGGTCACACTCATTCTGTTTTAACTGGTGTTAGTATTATGACTAAAGACAGTAGTATATGCTTTTATGAGAAAACGGAAGTGACATTTTGGGAGCTTACACAGCAGGATATTTTAACGTATATTGACAGCGGTGAGCCATTTGATAAAGCTGGCTCATATGGGATTCAAGGAAAAGCAGCTCTATTTGTTAAAGGAATACAAGGTGATTACTACAATGTTGTAGGTCTACCTGTATCTCGATTGGCTCGAGAACTTTCACAGTTTCGTTAATACACCTATACGAAATAATAGCTTTCTTTTTTGTCATGGAAATACAAAAAAGAAAGGATGAATTTTCAATTGAGCGGATCTATGATGATACGTGATTTTCCAAATAGTGAAAGGCCACGTGAACGTTTTATTCACGGAGGGCCGCAAAGTTTGTCGAATCAAGAATTAATTGCGTTACTTTTACGAACAGGGACGAAAAATGAATCTGTATTACAGCTCTCTGAACGATTAATCGCCCATTTTGATGGTTTAAGAATGTTAAAAGATGCTTCGATAGAAGAAATTACAAGCATTAATGGAATTGGCGAAGCAAAAGCTATTCAATTATTAGCGGCTGTTGAGATTGGCAGGAGAGTGAGTAATCTATGCTATACAGATCGATATGTTATTCGTTCACCTGAGGATTGTGCAAATTATTGTATGAATGATATGCGTTTTCTAACTCAGGAACATTTCGTTTGTATTTATTTAAATACAAAAAATCAAGTGCTCCATAAGCAGACAATATTTATTGGTAGCTTGAACGCATCCATTGTGCACCCTCGTGAAGTGTTTAAAGAAGCCTTTCGTCGTTCTGCTGCTTCTATTATATGTATTCACAATCATCCATCAGGAGACCCAACTCCAAGTAAGGAGGATATTGAGGTAACAAAAAGATTAATAGAGTGTGGTAAAATAATAGGGATTGATGTTTTGGATCATTTGATTATTGGTGAGAAAAAATATGTTAGCTTAAAAGAAAAAGGATATTTATGACACTTTCATATTAAAAGCCGTTGTACTATAATATAATTTGTGATTTTTTAGTAAAACAATGAAAAATAATGATAATAAAAACAGTGGTTTATACTAATAATTGTGAATTACTTTAACTTGTTTTGAATTGATGTTCAGAAAGGGAGATACATTTATGTTTGGAATTGGTACGAAAGACCTTGGGATAGATTTAGGGACAGCTAATACACTTGTATATTTAAAAGGAAAAGGTATTGCAGTGCGTGAACCGTCTGTAGTAGCTTTTCATACAGATACTAAACAAATTGTTGCCGTAGGTAATGATGCGAAAAATATGATTGGACGTACTCCAGGTAATGTAGTGGCTATGCGCCCTATGAAAGACGGAGTTATCGCTGATTACGAAACTACAAAAGAAATGATGAAATATTACATGAATCAAGCACAGAAGAAGGGCGTTTTTGCTCGTAATCCTTATGTAATGGTTTGTGTACCTTCTGGTATTACTGCAGTTGAAAAACGTGCTGTTATTGATGCTACAAGACAAGCTGGAGCCCGTGATGCATATACGATTGAAGAGCCTTTTGCAGCTGCAATTGGTGCAAACCTTCCTGTATGGGAGCCAACTGGTAGCATGGTAGTTGATATTGGTGGTGGTACAACGGAGGTAGCCATTATTTCACTTGGTGGAATTGTAACAAGTCAATCTGTACGTGTTGCTGGTGATGAAATGGACGAGTCTATTGTAAACTACATTAGAAAAACGTATAATTTAATGATTGGTGAAAGAACAGCTGAAACAATTAAAGTGGAAATTGGATCAGCAGGAGATGCTGAAGGTATTGAAAATATGGAAATTCGTGGTCGAGATTTACTGACAGGATTACCAAAAACAATTGAAATTTCTGCAAAAGAAATTTGTGAGGCATTACATGACACAGTATTTGCAATTGTTGAATCCGTAAAGAATACATTGGAAAAAACTCCGCCAGAATTAGCAGCAGATATTATGGATCGTGGAATCGTGTTAACAGGTGGAGGAGCTTTACTTCGCAATTTAGATAAAGTAATCAGTGATGAAACAAAAATGCCAGTTATCATTGCGGAAGATCCACTTGATTGTGTAGCAATCGGAACAGGTAAAGCGTTAGATCATATCCATGAATTTAGAAATCGTGCAAAAATATAATAAATAAGACTTAAAGCTCTTCACATTCTAAGGTATACTTATGTATGTGAAGAGATTTCTTTACGTTTTTTTATCAGATAATGATGGATATAAATTTATATCCTCTTTCTTGCCACAGAGCACTAGTCCCTTAAGGACATCAGTTAACCCATCCAGAAGGGCAATAGCATCCTTCTAGCCGGCTCATCTGATGCTGGTCGGGGCTTACCAATGTGCTTGCGCTTTTCTTATAATGTTTTAGAAACATGGCTTTGTATATATGAATGGTTGGTATCACAAATATAGTCGTCATTTCTTGAGAGTATGTCTCTATTGACAATAAATACTCTTTAATGAGAAGAGAATATTTGAAATGTTCTATAATATTAACTGTGTAATATCGTAAAGCCGAAAATTAAATAAGATTATCATTAATAGAGGTGTACTCATGCCACAGTTCTTCCTAAATAAGAAACTTATCGTGCTTTTAATAAGTATAATTATTCTCGTGGCATTGATTGGTTTTTCATTAAAAGAAAAAGATAGCCGTAGTTGGCCAGAACAATTTGTAAAGGATACAACTGGTTTTTTTCAGCAAATTTTTCATACACCAGCACAATTTATAGTTGGTGTTTTTGAAGATTTACGTAATCTTCAAAATACTTATGAAGAGAATGAAAAACTAAAAGCTCGCTTGAACGAATATGTACAGCTTAAAACACAAGTTCAAGATCTTGAAAAAGAGAAAAAAGAGCTAGAAGATGCCTTGGACAAGCAAGATGATTTGCGTGATTATTCACCTGTTCAAGCTACTGTAATTGGTAGAAACCCTGATAGATGGCAGGAGCTAGTTATTATCAATAAAGGTAAACTTCATGGTATTGAGAAAAATATGGCCGTGATGACATCGAAAGGTTTAATCGGGAAAGTAAAATCATCAAATCAATTTTCCTCTACTGTACAATTATTAAGTACAATGGATCCAAAAAATCGTATTTCAGCTGCTATTCAGTTAGGTGGTAACAAAGAAATTTACGGTTTAGTAGAAGGATACGATCAAGAGAAAAAACGATTGCTTTTGAAGAAAATTCCATTTGATACAAAAGTTAAAAAAGGTTCATATGTTATAACTTCAGGTTTAGGTGGAGTTTTTCCAAAAGGATTACCAATTGGTGAAGTTGAAGAAGTTAAAATCGATCAATATGGTTTAACTCAAACAGCTTATATTAAACCATTCGCTGATTTTTACGATATTAATCATGTAATGGTAGTAGACCCAAAACTGGATAAAAAGAAAGTCACAGCAGGACTAGAAGATGTAGAATTTGGGGAGGGTGGCTTGTGAAAAAGCTATACATCCCCATATGTTTAGCCTTATTATTTGTATTTGAAAGTTTGTTTTTGAATCTTTTTTCAGAAGGCTTTTTTAATAGTGATTATTTATTTGTTCCTCGATTTTTGATTATCTTTTTTGTCTTCTTTGTAGTATATGGAAATCGACGTTCTGTAATTGTGTATGGTGCAATTGTTGGACTTATTTTTGATATCACTTATACCGAAATATTAGGAATTTACTTATTTGTATTTCCTGTGATTATTTATTTAGTGTCAAAAGCAATGAAGGTGTTACAAAATAATATATTTATGGTATCGCTGATTTCTTTGGTCACAGTCGTGCTTTTAGAATTTATTATGTATGGTGTTAATTACATTTTAGGTTTTGCAAATGAGACATTACAAGAGTTTATGATGATCCGTTTATTACCGACTCTGCTATTGAATTTAGTGTTTATCATTATATTTGCTTATCCGTTCAAACAATTATTTGTAAAGTATGCAACGGATGAAAGTCAAGATTCTTTTTTTAGAAAGCGTTCTTAACTACTATTTTTCTTATGGCTTTAAAGGATTTCGAAATGACAGTGTAGAATATAGAATTGTTGAGGTGGCATGGCGTGATAAATAATAGAAATTTACAAAATGTTATAATCAAAGGCACAAAAGATGGACTTACGCTTCATCTCGATGATTCTAGTTCTTTTAAAGAGATTATTGAAGAACTAAAAGAAAAGCTTTTTTCTTCTGCCGGATTACAAAAAGACGCTCCGTCAATGAGTGTCAATGTACATACAGGAAATAGACAATTTTCTAAAGAAGAAGAAGAACAAATTATTTCTACTATCCAAAGTAATAATAAATTAGTTGTAGAAAAAATATTATCTAATGTTATTATGCGACAGGAAGCCATGCAGTTGAAAATGGCTACTGAAATCAAGTCGATTGTTGGAATGGTGCGTTCTGGACAGGTACTAGAAGTCCCAGGAGATTTATTGTTGATTGGTGATGTGAATCCTGGTGGAGTTATACTAGCAGGTGGAAATATTTTTATTATCGGTTCTTTAAAAGGAAGAGCGCATGCAGGCTATGATGGTAATAAAGAAGCCGTTGTTGCAGCGAGCTTCATGACTTCTGCCCAAATTAGTATTGCAGAAGTGAACACTACAACTGTTACATCTGTATCAGAGGATAGTTTAAGTTTATATTGTGCCTACTTAAATAATGAACAACAACAGATAGTCTTCGATAGAATTCAAGCTTTAAAAGAACTTAGACCTAATTTAAATAGATTAGAAGGGGGACTCTAATCGTGGGTGAAGCAATAGTTATTACATCAGGCAAAGGTGGAGTTGGAAAAACAACGACCTCTGCAAATCTTGGAACGTCACTTGCCCTTATGGGAAAGAAAGTTTGCCTTGTAGATACTGATATAGGTCTGCGCAATCTAGATGTTATTATGGGACTTGAGAATAGAATTATATATGATCTTGTCGATGTAGTGGAGGAGAGATGTAAGATTCATCAAGCTCTTGTTAAAGACAAACGCTTTGAAGGGTTATTATATTTATTACCAGCAGCACAGACAAGTGATAAATCTGCCGTTTCTCCAGAACAAATGAAAAAGTTAATTTCAGAATTGAAGCAAGACTATGATTATATCATTATCGATTGTCCAGCAGGAATTGAGCAAGGATATAAAAACGCAGTTGCTGGTGCAGACCAAGCTATCGTTGTAACAACTCCTGAAAAGGCTGCTGTACGTGATGCGGATCGTATTATTGGTCTTCTAGAAAAGGAAGAAAATGTTGCGGCTCCTAGGCTCATTATTAATCGTATTCGTAGTCATATGATGGGCAATGGAGATATGCTTGATATTGATGAGATTACTACGCATCTATCTATTGAATTACTAGGGATAGTTACAGATGACGATCAAGTAATTAAAGCTTCGAATCAAGGAGAGCCAATAGCGATGGATCCGAATAATCCAGCCTCTATTGCTTATAGAAATATTGCTCGTCGTATTTTAGGCGAATCCATTCCATTACAGCCGTTAGAAAGTCAACAAACGGGTGTGTTTGCGAAAATTAAAAAAATGTTTGGTGTTCGTTAACCAATAATACATAAGTAAAGGTATTCTAAAAGTTTATTTTAGGATACCTTTTTTATTTTTGCTGTTTTTTATAAGATTGTTGTTTCTAAATAAGTTCGGTGAATAAAATAGCGTTAAAAGGTTGATTGGAGCAGAGGGACAGAAGATGAAAGCGAGTATCCTGAGCAGAATCAAATCTACTTATATTCTCACTTATTCATAGGAAACAAAGTATGCGATAACAGCTTTATTTTTATAATTCTGTTTTTTTATTTTTAGGAATAGAGAGGACAAGTCTCTCATATAGTGTTAATAACATTTTGCTTTGTAAAGGAGTACGACGAAGTGATGAATGATAGAAGGAGAGAAATAAAAAAACGTATAAAGAAAAGAAAAAAATGATGGATAATCGACATAACAAAATCGACTCTGCTAGCTCTTCTTTTAATCCATCTTATGTAACATCCTATGATATGGAAGATGAGAAAAATCATCCGTTATTTCGAAAGGATCTTTTTTTGTTAAAGGTGTTAATTTCGGGGATTTTGTTTGTTGGCATCGCCCTTCTTTATAAGTATCCAAATGATCGTTTACAATCGGTAAAAACAATAGTTACGAATTCCTTCGAAAAAGAACTTCAGTTTGCATTTGTAACGAATTGGTATGAGGATACTTTCGGCAAACCTATCGCATTTTTACCTTCGGACCGTAAAAACACATCGCCAGACAGTGAGCAAGTTAGTTCTAAGTATGATATTCCTATAAATGGTGTTGTCTCGCAAGATTTTGCTAGTAACGGTGAAGGAATTATATTAGATACTGATAAAAATGTAAAGGTGGCTGCTGTTCAAGAGGGAACAGTTGTCTTTGTTGGAAAAAAAGAAAAATGGGGGAATACAGTTATCATACAGCACCGCGACTTTAGTGAATCATGGTATGGAAATCTAGATAATACAAATGTTCAGGTTTATGATGCTGTAGAAAAAGGAGAAAAATTGGGCATTGTAGCAAATAGTACAGATGACTCCAAGGGTCAGATGTTTTTTGCCATAAAAAAAGATGATAAGTTTATCGATCCAAATCAGGTGATGTCATTTGAATAAATATTTTAAGCTTATCAATAAAGTGAAAATCCATCCTACTTTATGGATTGTGATAGGAATTGCTGTTCTAACGGCACATTTCCAAGCGATATTGATGCTGTTTTTGGTTATATTCGTTCATGAGATGGGACATGCTTGCTGTGCGACTTACTATAAATGGAGAATTAAATCGATTATGATCCTTCCGTTTGGAGGAATGATGGAAACGGACGAGTATGGAAATAGGACATTAAAGGAAGACTTGTTTGTCATTCTATTTGGTCCTTTGCAGCATTTATGGTTATTTTTACTGGCTTTTTCACTTCATTTTGTAGGTCTTATTCAAGATGATACTTTTACAACGTTTTCTTATGTGAATGGAGCTGTATGTTTATTTAATCTTCTTCCAATATGGCCACTTGATGGAGGAAAAATTTTATTTTTGTTTTTATCATTCCGTTATTCCTTTATTAAAAGCCATAAACTAGCTTTGCAATTATCGTTAACCATATCCGTTCTACTGTTCTTAGTTATGATTTCACTAGGTTGGTCTAGCTTGAATGCTCTCATTATTTTTGCCTTTATTGTTTATTCGATTGTAATGGACTGGAGGCAAAGACAGTATATCTTCATGCGTTTCTTATTAGAAAGACATTATGGCAAACAAATGGACTTCGTACAGCTAAAGCCGATTACTGTCGATGAAAGTGAAAGACTCCATTCCATCTTGCAGAAGTTTCAGCGAGGCTGTAAGCATCCAATTGTTGTTACAAAGAATGGTAAAGAAAGAGGCGCTCTTGACGAAAATGAAATATTGCATGCCTATTTTTCCGAAAAGAAGACGTCAATCAAAATAGGGGAACTATTATACTTATAGCAAATATGTTATCCTTTCTTCAGAATAGTAGGAGAAAAATAAGACAAGTTATCTGTTTTTTATGCTAATACGGTTTGGTAAGGCTTATGGGAAAAAGCTGTTTTTAAGTTGTTTAGTTCTAATAGCTAACTCAACAAGGGTATAAGCAATCCGTCAAAATTAACGTTCTTGACGGATTGCCTTATGTTGGCCGAAGTTGAAATATTACTTCAGCTTTTCGACTTCCTGGACGATTCCTTTTTGATTGAAAGGGAAATGTTGCATGAAAAGAATAGAAGATGTAAGATTTCACACAGATAGAAGTTTTACCAAATAGGATCGATTAACAAGATAAAAAGTATGAGAATTTGAACTTTGTTTATTGTCTAGCTCCAGCGCCTTAGCCATTCGAGGTCATAAGCAAGTAACATAGAAGAATAGAAAAAATCCTTCTATGCTACTTGCTTATGACGGTCAGGGCTGAACAAGGCACTTGCGCTTTTCTCACAAGAAGGGATTTTTTATGAGGAAAATTGTTGTTAATAGTTTGTCTAGAGAAAAAAGAATCGCTGTTTTAGAGGATGATCAGCTTCAAAAGCTGCATTTAATGAATACATACGAAGAAAGTCTCGTTGGAAATATTTATATTGCTCGAGTGGAAAAAATTGTACCAGGAATGGATGCAGCTTTTGTTAATTTTGGTAGTAATAAAAATGGCTTTCTTCATAAGGAAGATATTATTGCTTATGCATCAAAAGAAAAAGGTACATCCATTTCCCAGGTTATAACTCAGGGTGAAAAAATACTTGTCCAAGTTGTCCGAGATGAGACAGAGCATAAAGGTGCAAGAGTTACTGGTTATGTTGAAATATCTACTCCTTTTATGGTGTATACACCGCATCAGAATTATATTGCTATTTCAAAAAAGGTTTCGCTAACTGAGCGTAGTAAATGGAATAAAATAGCGAAAGAGAACCTACAACCTAAGGAAGGTATGTTAATTCGGACAGAAATGGTATCAAAGGATGTTGAATTTTTTCTAAACGAGTTGAAGAATTGTCGTGAACAATACCAAGAGTTGCAAAAGAAAATAAGTAATGTGAAAGTACCGAGTATGGTGCAGAAACAAAATAAACTTTTTCAATTGATCCGTTCTGAAATGAAGAATGCACAAGGTGTTGTTTATCTTGATGATTTTTCCATGTATCAAATGCTAAAAGAACTAGCAGATGACCAATGGGAGTTTGTTTACAGTCGAGAGAAAGAAAATATATTTGTTGCTTTTGATATTGAAGATAAAATCGAAAGGTTGAAAAAACGAATTGTCTGGTTAGAGAACGGTAGCTTCCTCGTTATTGAAGAAGGAGAGGCTATGACTACAATTGATGTTAATACAGGCAAATTTACAGGAAAGAACAATAAGGAAAATACCTTATTATCCGTCAATCTTTTGGCTGCTAAAGAAAGTATGAAGCAAATACAATTACGTAATCTTAGTGGCATGATTTTGATTGATTTTATTAATTTTACCAACAAAAGTGATCAACAATTAGTGATTGAAGAAATAAAAAAAGTGATAAAGTTAGATTCTGTCACAACGAAAATAATGGGATTTACAGAATTGGGTATATTGCAATTAACTAGGAAGGTAACATCCTCGTCTTTATTACAATACTCTACTTCCATCTGTCCAACCTGTAAGGGAGTCGGGAGAGTGGAAAGTGCTCAGGCAGCAGCGTTTCGTTTAGAGCGTGAATTATTGATGTATCGAAATAGCGATTATCGAACAGCTATCATTGATTTAACAAATGATATTTGGCAATGGTTTTCAGGGGGAAATCATTGGTATAAGGAGAAGTTAGAAACAGACTCAGGAATAAAAATGAAAGCGAATATTATAGAAGCGGAGAAACCGTATTTCACTATTAAACAATTACTTGAATAAAGTGATGGATGAAAGTGAATTAGGATGAAAACAAGTTGACAGCTTTGCTGTTTTTATGATAGTATTCTCTTGTTATGTTTGTAGCGCACCTTAGCTACAACCGCTCAGATCAGGTATAAAGTATTTGCTTTTCTGTAAATCACCTGTGATCGGCGAGTCTTAACTATTATGAGGAGGTGCAAGTATGTACGCAATTATCGAAACTGGTGGTAAACAAATCAAAGTAGCTGCTGGAGATGTAGTTTACGTTGAAAAACTAAACGCAGCTGAAGGCGAAACAGTTACATTTGACAAAGTTTTATTCGTAGGTGGAGAAAACGTGAAAGTTGGTAGCCCAACTGTTGAAGGCGTTACTGTAACAGGTAAAGTTGAAAAACAAGGCAAACAAAAGAAAATCATCGTTTTCAAATACAAAGCGAAGAAAAACTATCATAAAAAACAAGGTCACCGTCAACCATACACTAAAGTTGTTATCGAAGCAATCAACGCGTAAGGTGAACGATGATTACTGTAAAATTTGATTATAAGCAGGGAAAGATTGCTTCTTTCACTATGAATGGTCATGCTAATTTTGCAAAACATGGTTCGGATATTGTTTGTGCAGGAGCATCAGCAGTTTCTTTTGGAACCGTGAATAGCATAATAAGCTTAACGGATGTTGAGCCCATTATTGATACGAACGGTGACGGTGGTTACCTACGTTGTGAAATTCCAGCTGATTTATCAGCGGATACACAAGATAAGGTACAGCTTTTATTAGAAGCAATGCTTGTTTCTTTACAAACAATTCAAAGAGATTATGGGAAATATATAAAAATTAACCTCAATAAATAGGAGGTGGAACATATGTTAAGATTAGATCTTCAGTTCTTTGCTTCTAAAAAAGGAGTAGGTTCTACAAAGAATGGTCGTGATTCTCAAGCTAAACGTCTAGGCGCTAAAGCTGGAGATGGAGAATTCGTATCTGGTGGTTCAATCCTTTACCGTCAACGCGGTACAAAGATTTATCCAGGTGAAAACGTAGGACGCGGTGGAGATGATACTTTATTTGCGAAAATAGACGGACAAGTTCGTTTCGAGCGTTTCGGTCGTGACCGCAAAAAAGTTAGCGTATATCCAGTTGCACAAGAAGCTTAATTGCTTTTAACCGAAAACTCTAGCCTTTTAGGTTAGAGTTTTCTTTGTAGTTAGCGAAATTCATATATTCTAGACTTATGTATCACTTTTTTATTGGAATATGTTGAAGTCTAGCAACAGCGTCTAGCCCTTTGAAAGCATAAGCCAAACCATCTAAGCAGAGAGGCAAAATATCTCTAGATGGCTTGTCTTATGCTAGTCAGAGGCCAATTGGATGTAAGTTACAGCCAAGTCACAGCGGTGTAGTCACTGGAATTGATGTGCAAGCTGTTGTTCCATACTTGCAAGGCGCTTGCGCTTATGTTCTTATAATGTTTCCTCATTATTAGACCCTCATTATATTACTCATTAACAATTATTTCTTTTCTGATATACTAAACATATGTGAGCAAATGGGATTGATTTAAAATTTTACAAACGTGTAATTTTAAGTTGGGAGATTATTTTTATGGATAAAAAATGGGGTATTGTAGAATTATTAGGCTATGCAAGACATGATTGGCTAAATAAGATACAGTTAATAAAGGGCAACTTAGAATTAGACAAAGGGGATTATGTAAAGGAAATAATTGAAACAATAATTAGTGAGGCTAAGAACGAAGCAAAGCTCTCTAATTTACAGATGCCAAAACTAACAGAACTATTCATTACTAGTAAATGGAGAGACTTTTCTTTTATATTGAATTATGAAGTTCTGCAAGTAACAAAGGGCTCTCTCAATGTAGATGATTTAATGTATAGCTGGATGGAATCTTTTTTTGGTGTTCTTCAAGCTGCATTAGATTCTTATGAACAAAATGATTTAAGGGTAGTCATTTATGAAAGTGAAAATCATCTTAGATTTACCTTCGATTTAGAGGGTAAGATTATAGATATGGATGCTATTGATTCTTTTCTTAAAGTAGTGCCATCATTAGCAACAGTTACAATGGCATCGTTCACAAATGAAGAACTTGTGTTTGATATAAGCTGGAATTGTCACTCTTAATAATAGCTACATAGAAATCAGCAAAAGTTTTATTCGAAAGAGGAAGTGATTTAATGTTCGTCGATCAAGTTAAGATATATGTTAGAGGTGGAGATGGCGGAAATGGAATGGTTGCATTCCGTCGTGAAAAATATGTTCCAAATGGTGGACCAGCAGGTGGAGATGGCGGTAAAGGTGCAAATGTTGTGTTTCAGGTTGAAGAAGGACTACGTACTCTTGTAGATTTTCGCTTTAAAAAGCATTTTAAAGCAGATCGTGGAGTGCATGGCATGTCTAAAGGTATGCATGGAAAAAATGCAGAGGATATGATTGTAAAGGTTCCACCGGGTACTGTTGTTCGTGATGAACAAACAAATCAGGTTATTGCTGATTTAACTGAGCACGGTCAAACGGCCATTATAGCGAAAGGTGGACGTGGAGGTCGGGGGAATACTCGTTTTGCTACTCCAGCCAATCCAGCACCAGAAATTGCTGAAAATGGAGAACCAGGTCAAGAACGTAATGTGATTTTAGAATTGAAATTATTAGCGGATGTTGGTCTTGTAGGATTCCCGAGTGTAGGTAAATCTACATTACTATCCGTCGTTTCAGCGGCTAAACCGAAAATCGCTGAATACCATTTCACAACGATTACACCTAATTTAGGAGTGGTAGCAACTGAGGATAATCGTAGCTTTGTTATGGCTGATCTTCCAGGTCTGATTGAAGGTGCGTCTGAAGGAGTAGGGCTTGGTCATCAATTCTTAAGACATATCGAGAGAACAAGAGTAATTGTACATGTTATAGATATGTCGGGACTAGAAGGAAGAGACCCATACGAAGATTATGTTACCATTAATAATGAGTTGAAAGAATATAATCTTCGTTTAACAGAAAGACCACAGATTATTGCAGCAAATAAAATGGATATGCCTGATTCAGAGGAAAATTTAAAAGCTTTTAAAGAAAAAGTTGGAGAGGATCTACCAATCTTCCCTATATCTTCATTCACACGTGAGGGTATTCGAGAGTTATTATTTGCAGTAGCAGATAAGCTTGAAGAAACTCCTGAGTTTCCTCTTGAGCATGAGTCTGAGGAAGCTGGTGTTCATCGTGTTATGTACAAATTTGAAGATGATACAAAAGAATTTGAAATTTCTCGTGAACCAGATGGTCGCTTTGTCGTTACTGGTGATAAGATTGAAAGATTGTTTGTCATGACTGACTTCAATCGAGATGCTTCTATTGCTCGATTTGCAAGACAACTTCGCTCATATGGAGTGGATGATGCATTAAGAGAACGAGGAGCAAAAGATGGTGATATCGTTAAAATTTGTGAATTTGAGTTTGAATTTGTAGAGTAACATTTTGGGGTGGATACTTTGAAAAAGAACGATCATAAATTTTATTTAGTTCGTGAAGATGTGTTACCTGAAGCGATGCAAAAGACTTTGGATGCAAAAGAGCTTATTCAACGTGGGAAGGCAGAATCAGTGTGGGAAGCGGTTCAGAAGGTTGATTTAAGTCGTAGTGCGTTTTATAAATATCGTGATACAGTATTTCCATTTCATACGATCGTAAAAGAAAAGATCATCACATTGTTTTTTCACCTCGAAGATCGTTCGGGTACATTGTCTAATTTATTAGGCATTGTGGCTGAATCAGGTTGTAATGTATTAACCATACATCAAACGATTCCTATCCAAGGAAGAGCGAATGTGACTTTATCATTAAATGTAAGCTCCATGAATACGACGATAGATGGATTATTAACGAATTTAAAACGATTAGAATTTGTAGATAAGGTAGAAGTATTAGGCTCAGGAGCATAAGAGAGAACAAAGCTACTAAAAGAGGCTGTTTTAAACGGTTGACGTTGAGACAGCCTCTTTTTCATTAGAGCGAGTGTCGAGTAGTTGTAATACGTTACTACTTTCTATGACTTTATCATTAATAGAGTGAATTTGTTTGACAGTTTGATCTACATCTGAATTTCCGAACTTAGCTTGGTCAATTATGATAGAACCAGTTTCTGAAATGGTAGAAGAATTTTTAGCTAAATTATGGATAGCTAACGTAATTTCATCTAATGAATGAGAGCTTTCAATTAGATGTTGATTACTTCGTTCAGCACCGTTAGCGATTAATTGAATCGACTGTGTCATTTCTTCTGCTGTTCTATTTGTTTCTTCCGCACTAGCTGTTAATTGTTCAGAAGCCGCCACTTGTTCAGCTGAATTGGCTACCTCACCAATTAAATGTTTTAATTGCTTTTTCATATGATTAAAGTCCTTAGCTAATTGTCCAAGTTCATCTTTGGATTGAATTTGAACATTTTCACCTGTAAAATCACCTGCAGCCGTTTTAGTCAATTCGTTGCTTATTTTTATTATTGGTTATGTAAGCTTTCCTGAGTAAAAAAAGGCACAAATACCTCCAATTATAAGAAATGAATAGGATGTAAACGTACATACCGTTGAAATGACTGAATATTCAAAATTGTTGAGTGACATAAAATAGGTGATTAGGGTAATAGTCCAAGAAGGGATAATTAATAATAAAAGGCTAAAAATTACAAGCTTTTTCCTTAAAGTGAAAAACCTTTTCTTCATACTTTCTTCTCCTTACCGTTTATTAAGGCTTTGTTTGTTACTGTTGAATGAAAAAATGGATAGAAATCCGTGAACAGGATTGGAACCATTATCAACAATCAGTATTTAACATAGCCTTTATTAATAATGAAGTGTACATAATAGAGATTGAGATTTTTATCGCTCTATTATGTACATTAGTAAAAATATTAAATTTTAAATCTACCTACCATTAGTTGTAAATCTGCTGCTAGTGTAGATAAAGAATTAGCAGAAGTAGTGATTTCCTCCATTGATGCCAATTGCTCTTCGGTTGAAGCAGCTACTTTCTTGAATTGTAAAGAGGCATCTTTTGTGGCATTGGATATACTGGTTACGGTTGCTGAAACTTCCTGTGAGCTTGCTGACATTTCCTCTACTGTTGCCGCCATTTCGGTAATCTTAGCTCCTAGTTTATCCATTGCATTAACGATTTCTTTAAAGCTTATTTCTGTTTGTTCAACAACTTTTAATCCTTCTTTTGTTTCTATTTTTACTTGATCCATAGATGCTGTAGAGCGTTCCATGTTCGTTTGAATTTCTCTAATAAGCTCAGAAATTTGCTTTGAGGAAGCTTGTGACTGCTCAGCTAACTTTCGCACTTCATCTGCTACAACAGCAAAGCCTTTTCCATGTTCACCGGCTCTAGCTGCTTCAATAGCAGCATTGAGAGCTAATAGGTTCGTCTGATTAGCAATATCATTAATCACTTTTGATATTTCATCAATTTCATTGGAGCTTTTATCTAAAAGCTGAAGAACTTCAGAACTTTCAATAACACGCTGATTAATGGAGTTTATTTGTTGCACTGTTTTTTCTACATGTTCATTACCTATTTGAGCTTGCTCCACAATCATTGAACCCGTCTCTGAAATAAGTGAAGAGTTTTCAGCTAGGTTTTGAATGGCATAAGTTACTTGTTCTAACGATTGTGCACTATCTCCTAAGCTTGTATTACTGTGACCAGCACTACTTGTGAAAAATTGAATTGTTCTTGAAATTTCTTCAGATGCCTTACTTGTTTCTTCTGCACTTGCCGATAATTGTTCAGACGAGGCAGCAACGTGCTCTGTAGAGCTAGTAACCTCACGAATTAATTCTGTTAGCTTTTTCTTCATATTATTAAAATCTTTCGCCAACTGACCAAGCTCATCTTTCGTATAAATCTTGACGCCATCACCAGTAAAATCACCAGCTGAAGCAAGTGTTAATTGATGGCTAATTTGATTTAGTGGTTTCGTTAAACGAACTGAATACATGTAACTAATAATGTTTCCTATGATGATGGAAACAATGGAGATGATGGTCATAATATTCGCTATTGTTGATGCATCGCTGTTAAATTCAGAGTCATAGGCTCCTGATCCGATATTCCACCCCCAATACGGGTCTTTTTGGACATAAGAGAATTGCTGCTCGACTTTACCTGTTTTATTGTTTTTTACTTTATAAGAAATGAAGCCACCTTTATCAGCATGCTTCAATACTTCCTGAGCAATGTTCTTTCCATCTACGGATTTTGTGTTTAAAATACTAATTCCTTCATTTGCAGGATCCATGACCATTACTCCGTGTTCGTCCATAGCCCAAACATATCCTGTTTTCCCAAATGTATATTCTTCTTTTATGGGTCGAATATTATTTTCATCTTTTTCACCGAATAATTCTTGTCGAAGCTTTTCCTGGGCTTCAGGTAATGTCATCTTTCCAGCTTCTACATCTTTATTTAATAGAGCAATCATTCCGATTATCATATTTGTACTTTTTTCAAGCTGTTCTTGACCAGCTTCATTTAATTGTGATTTCGAAATAGTAAAAATACTGATTCCGATAATGGAGGTTGGTATTAATAATAATAAAAAACATAAAATAACTAACTTTCGTCGAATTGAAATAAACTTTTTCTTCATTACAATATCTCCTTCATTCATTAATCAATCTGGAAAAAGAGGTAAACACATTAAATATCGTCAAATATCGACAAATATTAACATATTCATGCAAATTGTAGATAAATTTTCCTATATTAGATTAGGAAAAGAGTCTCTTAATCAGAAAAAGAAGGAAGTAGATATATGATAAACAACCTACTTTTTGGGAAAAATATAATAAATTTTATATAGCAAAAACATTGTCAAAATTCTAAAAATAACCTAACATAGAGCAATATAAACGTTTGATAAAGGGAGGCTTCAAGGAAGAATGAAAATTGTATTTCTAGGTCCAAAAGCGACCTTTAATCATTATACGGTTGTAAAGGCATTTCCAAATGAAGAAATTCAACCGATGAAGACGATTCCTGAGTGTTTGGATGCTGTTATGAATGATGAAGCAGATGCGGCAGTTGTCCCATTAGAAAATGCCTTAGAGGGTTCGGTGACCATTACGCTAGATTATTTAGTGCATGAAGTGAAGCTACCTATTCAGGGAGAAATTAATACGCCAATCCAACAGCATTTTATGGTTCATCCTCAAAATGAAGATCAGTGGAAAGCAGTAACGAATGTATACTCACATTCACATGCTATTGCTCAGTGTCATAAGTTTCTTCATAAAGAATTAAGAGGAGTGCCAAGTGAAAACTTTACTTCTACAGCTGCAGCAGCGGAATATGTCATGCAAAATCCAGAATTGAAAATAGCTGCGATTGCTAGTGAGTTAGCTGCTTATGAATATGGGCTAAGCATTGTTAAACCGAATATTCATGACTATGATCACAATACAACTAGATTTATTGTTGTGTCAAAAAAGGAAGTAGAATTTACACATACGAATGCAATAGAAAATGGACCAAAAACAACCTTAATGATAGAATTACCAGAAAATCATCCAGGGTCATTGCATCAGGTTTTATCTGCATTTTCTTGGAGAAATCTGAATATGTCCAAAATAGAATCACGCCCGAAGAAAACAGGACTAGGGAATTATTTCTTTTTAATTGATATCGAAATGGCAATGGATGAAGTTTTAATTCCAGGAGCCATTCAAGAGCTTGAAGCGTTAGGTTGCTCGGTATCTATTCTAGGTAGTTATCGAAGTTTTTCTATTCAGGGACTACAAACATGCGATACGCTTTCGTAAAATAAAAAGTGGCACCTCTCGTATGATTATGAGGTGCTACTTTTTTAATGATTTTCTGTTACTAGAAAGCCTGCTGCTTTTAATGCGGCTTCTGCCTCATCTAGAATTTGGTCAGAAGTAGCTGCAATTGTATGAATATGAATTCCGTTTGTAAGTTGTGACAGATAGGTAGCCTTTGTTTCTTGTATTTTTTGTAAAAACTGCTTCACTTCACGGCGGTTATTGACCATAATCGATGCAGATAAATCCCCGTAAACAGGGTGTTCGATTTTTACATCTTTTACGGTCACACCTGTATCTACAAGTAACAGTAATTCTTCTTCTGTTTCTTCTGGTTTGTGGAAACAAGCAATGGTTCGTTCAATCATTTCTTCTTGGCTAGTTTGATTTAAATATATATAACCCTGACTCGTAGCAATAATGGGCTCATTCTGTGCTTTTAATAAAGTAATATCACCGACAATAACTTGTCTACTGACATTTGCCTTTTTGGCTAATTCGCTACCTGTAATAGGTGATGTTCGACTTTTTAAGAGAGTGATAATATATGTGCGTCTTTCCTCTCCTAATAATTTTTGTGCTTTTTTCATATTTTTCTCCTTGTATTTATTAGGCAATCTTTAGTCTGTTCAAACTAGAGTTATGACCATACTTCAAAATAAAGCGTTTTTGAAGCAACCTAGAAAGAACCCAATTAGTATAATTAATCCATCAGTGAAAGATGATAAATCTTACTGATAACGTCTTTACTTTTTCATTATTTTTAGTAAATCTTCTGCTAATTTCAAGCATTGTTCTTCAGTAGTATATTTTCCGAGAGAAATTCGAATCGAACTTTTCGCTTCATTATGATCTTTTCCGATAGTTAATAAGACTTTAGAAGGCTCTTTCGAACCTGATTGACAGGCGCTACCTGAAGAAATAGCATATCCTAACTGATTTAATTCCATCATAACATATTGTCCTTGAACTTTTGAGCATAGCAAGCAAATGATATGCGGAAGCTGATACCCTTCTTTACCCTGAATAATCGTTAGTCTGCTACTAGAGGTATGTAATAATTGAAGCAATCTATTTCGTAGTCTTGTAATTATAGTATAGTCATGACTTAAGGAGGCTTGTGCCTGCTGTACAGCAATAGCAAAAGAGTAAATTCCCGGTACATTGACAGTTCCAGCACGAAATCCGTTCTCATGTGTAATGGAAAAATTAATTGGACGTAGGTTATGTATAGAAGGAAAAACAATAGCGCCAACAGCTTTAGGTCCAAATACTTTATGACTAGAAATAGCTATACTATCTGCCCATTTGCCAATGGGACTACAATCTATCTTTCCAAAAGATTGAACACAATCGACATGTAAAAAAAGTTCTTTTCCTTTTATAATTTTATAAACTTTTTCAAGAGGCTGTATGATTCCTATTTCAGAATTAACATGTTGAATGATTACAATGGAAGTATTTTCATTTACGAGTTGTTGTAAATGTTGTAAGCAGATGGTTCCGTCTTCTAAGTGACGAAGATATTTAATTTCATATCCTTCTTTTTCTAAAAGTATAAGCTCATTATTAACAGATGAATGCTCTATGGATGAACAAATTATTTGTTTTTTGTGTGGTGCACAGTTCTTCAATAATGTTCGAATGGCTATTTGATTGCTTTCAGTACCACCGCTTGTAAAAATGACACTTTGACTGTCGATTCGAAAAGCATCTGCAATGAGTTGTCTAGAAACTTCTACTACGTGTTTGGCTTTACTTCCTTCATCATGCAAACTGCTCTCATTCCCTATACATAAACGAGCTGCCTCAGTATAGGCAGAAATAGCTTCATTACTCATTGGGGTAGTGGCTGCGTAATCGAAATAAATCATATATTATCTCCTCATCTAACAATCATATATAGTTATTTAATAACGTGAAAAGACATCTGTCAAGACAATGGCTATGTGAATAATGATTAAATAAGAAAAAAGTCAAAGTCAAAAACTTTTTTTATTTCACTCATGAGTCAATTCTTATGCTAGTTGGATATAACAGGTGAAAATTGAAAAGATGTTGCCACGGGAAGTGATGAATTTAGCAGTTGGTCCTCGCAGTAAGGTAGTCGTATTTTTCTATTTTATGAATGAAATTTCATATAAAGATAGAAATTATGTGAATTATTTAATAATTTGATATATGAAAAAAATTTATATGTTATTATTTATAAAATGCTGATTATTAATAATAATATTGGAGCAATATAAATTGAGGAGGGAATTATTATGGAGGGTAAACCTTATATCGTATTCAGCACACGTTTTGGAGATGTGCAATCGGCTTTGACAGTAGATCCCCATATAACGGCATTAAGTAAATTATTAGATCAATTTTGCAATAAAGTTTATTCACCTCACTTTGATAAATTTGCTCCACTAGGAAAAATTGATGGTCAATCATTAGCATGGGGATATGAAGGTTGTGACGGTGTAAAACTATATAAAAATCAACGATTTGCAACAGTTGATATCATAATGCCTAAAAATAAATGGTTAAACAAAACAGAAAATGAAATTCGAACATTTCTAACTTCTTATTTTGAACAAGCTTTACAATTAATTGTGAGACAAATTCAGATGGAAGATTATCATATTGATGATGAACAATTATTTGCAGATTTTTCATTAGTTAAACAAAATTATTTATGTGTATAAAAAACTATTTTCGATTTTGAAAATAGTTTTTTTGTCTACTAAATTTTTAAAAAGTTAGGATTATTAAGTGTTTTGTTTTAAAATAAAAGAAGTATAACAAAATACGTTCGTTTTACGATAGCTAAACGGATGGAGTAGTGAGAGGAAGATGTCAATTGGGTCTAATTTCTAATCAAATTGAATTAAATTTACAAAGCGGCTCTTGGATTCGAGATCTATTTGAGAAAGGAAACCAGCTTAAACAAAAGTATGGCGAAGAAAAAGTATTTGATTTCTCATTAGGAAATCCAATTATCGAACCGCCGGTTGAATTTAAAGAAAATTTAAATAAATTGGCAAATAGTAAAGAAGCGAATTTACATGGATATATTTCGAATCAAGGGTTATTCGAGGCAAGAGCGAAAGTAGGACAGTTTTTACAAACTCTTTATGATCGAACATTTACTGCGGATTCTATCGTAATGACGGTAGGAGCTGGAGGTGCACTTAACGTTGTACTTAAAAGTATTGTTAATCCTGGTGATGAAATTATTATATTAAAACCATATTTTGTAGAATATAAATATTATGTTGAAAATGTACAGGGGACTCCAGTATTCTGTGATTTAGCCGAAGATTTTCAAATTGACGTAGAGCAATTAAAAGGAAAAATTACTGAAAAAACAAAAGCTATCATAGTAAATACGCCACATAATCCAACAGGTACGATTCTAACAAAGGATTCTATTTATGGACTAGCTAAGCTTTTAAAAGATAAAGAAGAAGAATATCAGTCTTGTATTTATATGATTTATGATGCTCCGTATACGCAGCTTACGTACGATCAAGTGAAAAATGAAAGTCCTTTTAATGCTTATCATCGTGTTATTTACGCAAGTTCATTTAGTAAAGATTTAGGGTTAGCAGGAGAGCGTATTGGATATATAGCAGTAGATCAAGATATACCTAGTCATGACTTATTAATTGCAGCTTTCACTTATTGTAATCGTACACTCGGTTTTGTGAATGCTCCTGCATTTGTACAACGTGTGCTTGCAATGACGGATGATTTAGTATCTGATTGTGAGGAGTATCGTGTTCGTAAGGATTTAGTAGTAGACATATTAACAGAAGCAAATTTTGACTTTATCGAACCTCAAGGTGGATTTTTTGTTTTCCCAAAATCACCTATTGCAGATGATATAGAATTTTGTAATTTTGCGGCGGAAAACTATAATATATTATTAGTACCAGGAACAGGGTTCGGTCGTCCCGGACATTTTCGTATGTCCTTCAGTGTAGGATTAGACGTTTTAGAGCGCTCAAGAGAGCCGTTTAAGCAATTAAGAAAACAGTTTAATGAATAGATTTTATTTCATTAAATGATAGATACAACCATGTTAAACAGAGCTAATTTAATATGTGAAAAAAAGATCGAAGAAAGAACTTCGGTCTTTTTTTGGGTTATTTTCAAAAAAAATTGTCGATTTTAAATAAGTTCAGTGAATAAAGTGAGCTTAAAAAGATTGGAGTGTAAGGTGCAAGAAAGACCAACCGAAATAACGAGAAGGCTTGCACTTGTCAGTAGAAAGCAAAAGGATTGGAGCCATTAGTAACATTGAAAATTACAACGGTTTTTTTGGACAAAAAGCATAATAGAATTTGTAGAGAGATCGGATAATGTCAGTTTATGTTGATTCTTTTTTATTTTTTGTACTTTCTTATTTTCTCCTCTCTATGGTTAAAAGTATTCGCTAGTTCCTATTCATTTCATGTTTATTAAGTATTTTTATTTTAAATCTAATTATTTCGTATCATTATATAATAAGTAAAAAGTTGTTTAATAATGATTAGATAAAGAAGGTATATATCATTTTTCTTATTTTTTAAGAATCAAAGTATATTAATTATTTATATTTATTGCTTTTGAGCTAAATGGTATGACGAATTATGGTGAAATGTTTAAGATTTTGTATATTAGTCTATTACATTCTTCTTACAATAAAAACTAGTGTTCACTTCGAAATAATCATTTTTAGTTGACCCCTTATGAAACAGTCAAATTATAGCACTATTCGACCTCATTTTTTAGATATGGTTTAATTACAGCTAATGAAAAAACAATAGAAAAATAGAGAGAAAGGAGGGAAATTTGGCAGAGGGTTTTCAAAAATTTGGTTGTAGGGGGTAAGGAAATGAAGATGAAGAAGCGTAAAAAACTATCATCATTGATAGCAGTTTCTGTATTAGTACCAACTTTGTTATTTCCGACCAATTTTAATGCAGAATCTACTAATTCACTACACACCTCAGTAAAGACAAATGTGAATGTAGTAGGCTCCAAAAAGATTTCATCTAAGTTAAAAGAACAATTTAAAAACAATGAACAAGTTACATTTTTAATTAAAATGAAAGAGCAAGTAAATACAACGGAAGTGGCCAAGAAAGCTGATACGGCTTCGGATAAATTAAATCTATCAGCTTCAAAATCTAAACTAGCCAAAAGATCTTCTATTGTAACAGAACTTCGTTCAAAGGCATTGGAATCTCAATACAATATTCGCGAATATTTAAAAAAGCAAGAAAAAGCAGGGAATGCAAGTAATGTTGAATCTTTTTATATTGTAAATGCGATTGCTGTTAAAGCAACAAAGGAAGTTATGGAACAAGTAGCGTTAATGCCTGAGGTTGAGAAAGTTTTACCGAATGAAACAAGACAACTAATTCAACCTGTAGCAGCAGAAACAAAAGAACAAGCTACAAAAGGATCCACACAAAAAAATGCAAAAAGTTCTGCTTCTCTACAAGTACAACCAAAAGCTGAAACGTCTAACATAGAATGGAATATTTCGAAAGTCGGTGCTCCTCAAGTCTGGGAAATGGGTATTGATGGTGCTGGTACGGTTGTAGCTAGTATTGATACAGGTGTTCAGTGGGATCACCCGGCATTAAAAGAAAAGTATCGTGGCTACAATCCAAGTAGTCCGAATTCACCAAACCACGAATTCAACTGGTTTGATGCTACATCTACAAATGCATCTACTCCGTATGATGATATCGCGCATGGTACTCATGTAACAGGAACAATGGTCGGTTCTGAAGCAAATGGATCGAATCAGATTGGTGTTGCTCCTGGAGCTAAATTTATTGCAGTTAAGGCATTTACTGAAGATGGCGGAACAGATGCTGATCTGTTAGAGGCGGGAGAATGGATTTTAGCTCCGAAAGATTCTTCAGGAAACCCACATCCTGAAAAGGCTCCAGATGTTGTAAATAATTCATGGGGTGGAGGAGCAGGTCTAGATGAATGGTTCCGTCCTATGGTACAAACATGGCGCGCAGCTGAAATTTTCCCTGAGTTTTCAGCTGGAAATACTACTTTATTTAATCCAGGAGGCCCTGGATCGATAGCAAATCCAGCCAACTATCCAGAGGCGTATGCAACTGGTGCAACGGATATAAATGATAAAGTAGGGTCATTTTCATTAAGGGGACCATCTCCATATGGAGAAATAAAACCTGATATATCAGCTCCAGGGGTAAACATCCGTTCGGCTGTCCCAGGTAGTTCCTATGAAGGTGGTTGGAATGGAACATCTATGGCTGGACCGCATGTTTCTGCGGTAGTAGCTCTACTAAAACAAGTAGATTCTAGTTTAACAGTAGATGAGATTGAAGAAATTTTGGAAACAACTGCACTTCCATTAACGGATAGTACCTATCCAACTTCTCCTAATAATGGATATGGTCATGGGCTAGTGAATGCTTTTGATGCTGTTTCATCAATTGTTAGCGGCTTAGGCAAGATTAAAGGAGCTGTAACGAAAGAAGGAGAAGATACAGAAGCTCCTACATTGACTCATAATCCTGTTTCAGAATCATATAAAGGTACAGATTTGACATTGTCAGCAACTGCTTCAGATAATATTTCGGTTTCAACTGTAACTTTAAAGTATAAAAAAGCAGATGGAACTTGGAATGATCTTTCAACTGAAAGAACAGAAGGAGATTACAAATCTGGAACATACGTAGCGACTATACCTGGATCAGTATTAAATGAAGATACTATTGATTATAAGTTTGTTGCAACAGATTTTGGCGGTAATACTATAGAATCAAATGCTTACACGGTTTCGTTGTTACCAGGAATTACTGTTGGTTATAGTACAGATTTTGAGGGAGATACAACAGGGTGGACTTCATTTGGAACAAAAGCTTGGGAGTTAGGTCTGCCAACTGTTGGTCCTAAAGCAGCCCATTCTGGAGAAAAAGTATATGCTAGTAATTTGTCTGGGACATATGCAGCAAAAGCTAATATGAGTTTAAAAATGCCTCCGATTGATCTGCCAGAAGGAAGTAGCTATTTACAATTCAAACATTGGTATGAACTGGAGAAAAATTATGATTTTGGGCACGTTTTTGTGTCAACAGATGGAACGAACTGGACTCAGTTAGCCCGATTTAATAACCTATCAAACGGTTGGATTGATGGTGAAGTAGATTTAAGTGCTTATGCTGGTCAACGTATCTACATTAGTTTTAACGTAACTTCAGATGGATCTGTACAAAAACAAGGTTGGTTCATTGATGATGTTCAGCTATCAGATACAACCATTACGACAACGAAAAAAGCTAATAATGGTTTATCTTTAGGAGTTGAAAAGGAATCTCCTTCTACTCAAGCTAAACCAAAAGTAGATCCAAGCCTAATTAAACCAGACCAAACAGTGATTGGAAAAGAACCAATAAAAGAGGAACCAGGAAAAGATACACCAACTCCTATGTTACTTCCAATAAGAGCTGAGGTTAGTGTTCTTGAATCTGGACGTTCCGTGTATACAAATCCACAAGATGGTTCTTATGAATTAACACATGCTGCTGGTTCTTATACAGTTAAGGCAGAGGCATATGGATATCAATCACAAAACAAATCTGTAAATGTAACACAGGATGGAACAAGTACTGCTAATTTCACGTTACAAGAAACACCATCAGGAACTATTTCAGGTACTGTTATTAATAAACAAACAGGTCAACCTATTGAAGGAGCAACAGTATTTGTCGTTGAAGACGCTGCAGTTACACCTGTTGTAACGAATGATAGTGGTCAATACTCTATTAAGGCTTATGAAGGAAATTATACGTTGAAGATTTCTGCACAATCGTATTATAGTACTGAAATAGCTGTATCAGTTGCAGGTGGTCAATCTTCTGAATATAATATTGAATTGAAGCCGTTCATTGGTTATTCAGGAGAAATTAAATATGATGACGGAACAGCGGAAAATGCTCGTGCATTTAATGCTGCTGGAAATAGTTGGGCGGTTAAAATGTCATTAGAGGAAGGGAAGAAGCAAGCAAATGTAACAGGTGCTTTATTCCGCTTCTGGGATATAGAATGGCCAAATCCAGGTGGAACGGAATTCCAAGTTTCCGTTTATGATGCTAGTGGTACAAATGGAACACCAGGTAAAAAGCTTGCTGGACCATTTAATGAAACAGCATTAAGAGATGGAACGTGGACGCATATTGATTTAAGTGAGCATGGCATTACGGTAAATGGTGATTTCTTTATTGTTTATACACAAACAAAAGCAAATCCAAATGCTCCTGGACTTGCTACAGATGAAGATGGCCCTAATGCAAAACGGAGCTATCAAGGTGTCAGCGGAGTTTGGTCTCCATCTCCTGAAGCAGAAGGAAATTATATGATTCGTGCGACTGTTAATTATGAGATTACAGCACCAAGTATTACTTCTCCAAGTAATGAATCTTTTACAAATCAAGATGAAGTTACTGTTGAAGGAAATGCTGCACCAAAAACAAATGTAGATGTTTACAATGATGGTGAAAAAGTAGCAAGTACAACATCAACTGAAGCAGGAACCTATTCTACTAAAGTAAAATTGAAAAAAGGTGAAAATGTTTTAACATCTAAAATTTCAGCATCAAATGGATCAACTGATGCATCTGCTCCTGTTAAAATTACTCTAGATCAAGATAAACCAGTACTAGTTGTAACTGCACCAGTAAATGGTACAAAAACAAATAGGGAGTCAACAACAGTTACGGGAACAATAGCTGATGATTATCTTGATGTCGTACAAGTAAATGGCCAAACTGCTAAAGTAACAGATGGTAAGTTTAGCCTAAGACTTCTTCTTGATGAAGGTATAAATGAAATCACAGTTTTGGCAAAAGATAAAGCAGGAAATGAAGCGAAAGAGACACTTTCTATTGATGTAAAGTATACAGCGCCAACTGTATCTAACCTAGTTCCAACAGATGATAAAGTCCTTACAAGTGGTGAATCAGTAAAAATTGAGTTTGATAGCGAACCAGGTTTAGATGCAGAATTTTCAATTTTAATGCCTTTAACAAATGTAGGTAATCCATCAAATGCTATTGAGCTTCCAATGAAAGAAACATCAGCTGGACATTATGTGGGTTATTATACTGCAACGAAAAATGTAAAAGCTCCAGGGGCAGCGATTGAAGTGAAAATCTCTGATGATTATGGAAATGTAACCACCCAAAGAGCAGCAGGTAAATTGTATATAAACGCTAAAAAATAAGAGAATAAGAGAGAGCATTCAAAAGTTGATGTTTTGAATGCTCTCTTTACATATGTAATAATAGAGTGAGAAGGAAACTAAATAATAGATTTAAAGTTTTTTCATAAAAAAGAATCAATCGAATACAGTTGGGTTTTATTGTCTAGCTCCAACGCTTCAGTTCCTCGGAGGGGACTTATGCTAATTGGAGTCTGATAGTTTATAGGTCAAAAAAGCGTTGCTATAGGACATAGGATTTTAGTCGTTGGTCCTAACGAGGCGGTTGCGCTTTTCAAAGAAAGAAGGCTTCTTAGTGAGTACATGGAAAAGAAACTTGTATATTTGTTGGTTTGGATGTTTTTTAACAGCAGCAGGAATGAACTTAGTCATTCCTTTTCTTCCGTTATATATTACTCAGCTAGGTGAACATCATAATGTTGAGGTTTGGTCTAGTTTTGCTTTTAGCAGTACTTTTATAACAGCGGCGATCTTTTCGCCGATTTGGGGTAAATTAGCTGATAAAATTGGGCGTAAGCCAATGTTAATTCGAGCAAGTATCGGTATGGCGATTATAATGATTTTAATGGGATTTGCCCAAAATGCGTTTCAACTTGTAGCACTTCGTTTTTTTATGGGGGCTGTATCGGGATTTATTCCAGCGGCTATTATTCTAGTCGCTTCCCAGGCTCCTACCAAAAAAAGTGGCTGGGCGCTAGGTCTTCTTTCCACTGGTGGTGTTGGTGGAACATTAATTGGACCATTATTAGGAGGACTGCTTGCGGATTTAATCGGTTTAAGAGAAGTATTTTGGATAACTGGAACGATGTTGTTTTTTACTTTTCTCGTTTGTTTATACATTAAAGAAGATTTTAAACCGATGGTGAAAGCCAAAAGTAGTAACATTTCTCAACAAAGCATCGATAAAAAAGCTTTTTTGAAGATAACAAGTGGGATTTTCGTAACAACATTTATACTACAAGCCGCACTAATGTCGATTCAACCGTTTTTATCGTTATATGTAGCGGATCTTGGAGGGAATGTTTCTTATCTAGCTTTTTTAGCTGGAATCGTGACAGCAGTATCTGGAGTATCGAATTTAATAGCCGCTCCTTTTCTTGGTAGATTAGGAGACAAAATTGGGCCGCAAAAAGTGTTACAGTTTAGTTTAGTTATAGTTGGTTTCATTTTAGGGTTACATGCTATTGTGCATAATGTTTGGGAACTAGTATTTCTTCGATTTATCATTGGTTTCGGTTTAGGAGGTCTAATTCCGGCGATAAATACATTATTAAAGAAAGTGGTTCCAGATGAGTTAACTGGTAAAGCATTTGGCTTTAATCAAACAGCCCAATACATGGGGAATTTTATAGGGCCGATTTGTGGAGGACAAATAGCTAGCGGCTTAGGAATACCTGCTGTATTCATTGTTTCCTGCAGTCTTTTATTAGTAAATGCAGTATGGGTGTACTTTATTAGAAAAAAAGCCGTTAATACGTATAGGATCATTAAAGATAATTAAAAAGAGGTAGGTTAATGACTATGATCATAATTACTTCTTATATATAGCTTCTCTGTAGTTGCCAAAGCGACGAATAAAAAGTAATTGGAGATTACTTTTTATTCGTCGCTTTATATTTAAGTAACTTTTTAAAGCTAGGTGGTAGAATGTTCGGCCGAGGAATGAAAATTCATTATACACAGATAATGCTCATTACCTGCCCTGAGGAAAGTAAGCATTCTAGAGTATAATTCAATTCGATTTGTATGTACTTTTTATTTAAGGCAACGCAGTTTATGAAAATAGCTTTTTAATTATATTTCTTGAAAAATGAAAGAATATGTGTAAATATATGTGTCAAGACACCTGTCGTTTAGGAGGGTAATGATGAATAAAATGAATTATGATGTTTTACTTGTTGGCAGTGGAGTAGCTGCATTACAAACAGCTTTACACGCGAGTAAAACGAAAAAGGTTGTCCTTTTAACGAAAACAAATGTAAGAAGCAGCAGTACTTATTTAGCCCAAGGGGGAATTGCTGCTGTACACGCAAAAAGTGATCATATTGCAAGCCATTTACAAGATACGATTGAAGCAGGGAGATTCCATAATAATGAAAATGCAGTTCATCACCTTGTTTCTCAAGGTGGAGAGGTTGTAAATGAATTAATAGCACAAGGCATGCAATTTGATCGTGACCATTATAATCAAATTTTATATGGTTTAGAGGGAGCTCATAGTAAAAGGCGGATCTTACATAGTAAAGGTGATTCAACTGGGAAGGAACTAGCAGAATTTTTAATAAATCAAGCATATAGTTCTAACATCGATATACGAGAAAATGAAATGGTAGTGGATGTAATCCTAGGAGAGGATGGAAGCTGTTTAGGAGTTTATTCCATGAATGCTGAAGGTCGAATAAATAAGTATTATGCTTCACAAACTGTATTAGCAACTGGAGGATGCGGAACTTTATATCCGTTTAGTACAAATGGCAAGAATGCTATAGGAGATGGATTTGCTCTAGCTCTAAAAGCAGGAGCTAGATTAAAAGATATGGAGTTTATACAATTTCATCCCACTGGTTTATATATAGATGGAAAAGTTCGGGGGTTAGTGTCAGAAGCTGTTAGAGGTGAAGGAGCGAAATTAGTAACAGCGGAAGGCAAGTTAATCATGGAGGGAGTCCATGATTTAAAAGATTTAGCTCCTCGTCATGTAGTAGCTCAAACGATTTTTTCGTATATGAATAAAGGGAATGACATATATCTTGATATTTCTTCAATTGATCATTTTTCCGAAAAATTTCCGACCATTAGTTCTTTATGTGAACAGTATGGATTGAATTGGAAGGATGGGATTATTCCTGTAGCACCAGCCAGCCATTTTATTATGGGTGGAGTTGAAACAAACGAATATGGACAAACGAATGTACAAGGATTGTTTGCAGTAGGAGAGGTAGCATGTACAGGTGTACATGGAGCAAATCGTTTAGCAAGTAATTCTTTACTAGAAGGATTGGTTTTTGGGAAAGATGTGGGTAATTATATACAGCAATTACCTAAACATCAAATGATTAGAATGGAACAATCATTTGATGTATGCCAATCTCTTAAACTTCCGAATGTTATGGAAATGAAGAGAAATATGTTCAAATATGTAGGAATTGTTAGAAATGAAGAAGGGTTATCACAGATGTTTAACTGGCTTCAGCAGTACAGTGCTGAAGAAATACTGTCCCATAATTTATGCTCGTTAACAAAAGAAGAAGTATCAACGGCATTTATGTTGTTAACAGCCATCTGTATAGTGAAATCCGCTTTACTACGTAAGGAAAGTAGGGGTGGACACTTTCGAATAGATTATGATATGGAAAAACGAGAATGGCAGGATGCGTCAATAGTTATGAGCTTAATAGATATGGAAGGGAGTGTAGTTTATGAACAAGTTAAAGCTTAAAGAATTACTACATGCTTTTTTTATAGAAGATATCGGTGAAAGAGACCTTACCTCAAATGCTTTATTTCAAGGAAATGAAAAAGGAAAATTTACGTTTCTAGCAAAACAAAGTGGAATCTTTTGTGGAGAGGAAGTCATTCGTACGGGGTTCCATGTAATAAATGATCAAATTAAAGTTATGTTATTTGTTCAGGATGGTGAACGAATTGAAGTGGGACAAAAATTAGCAGAAATTCATGGGGAAATATCTTCACTTTTAATGGGAGAAAGAGTGATTTTAAATCTTATTCAGCGAATGAGTGGAATTGCAACAGAAGCTAATAAGGCTTATCAAATTTTAAAAGAAAGTTCTACGAAAGCATGTGATACCAGAAAAACAACACCAGGATTACGAATGCTTGAAAAGTATGCTGTTCGCTGTGGAGGAGTAAGTAATCATCGCTATGGCTTATACGATGGTGTAATGATTAAAGATAATCATATTGATTTTATGGGTGGTATTACAAAGGCTATTACGAAAGCTAAAGAAGAAGTCGGTCATATGGTAAAAATCGAAGTAGAAACATCTACAAAAGAGGAAGTATTAGAAGCAGTCGCTGCCGGGGCTGACGTTATAATGTTTGATAATTGCACGCCGCAACAGATTCAAGAGTATGTAAAGTTAGTTCCCGCAAATATTGTAACAGAAGCTTCTGGTGGAATAACTTTAGAAACCTTACATTTATATCGGAATACAGGAGTAAATTATATTTCCTTGGGTTGTTTAACTCATTCGGCTAAAGCTCTTGATATTAGCGCAAAAGTGAATTTTTTAGAAAAAAAGGAGAATATTCATGAGTATGCTTGAAGAAATAATGAATCAGACACATCTACCTGAAAAATATAAGCAAATGTCTGAAAATGAAATACATGAACGAATTAAGGAAGTAAAGGCACAATTAGGAGATGATTTATTTATTCCTGGCCATCATTATCAACGTGAAGAAGTCATACAATATTGTCATTCTACTGGAGATTCGTTGCAATTAGCACAAATTTCAGCTAAACAAGCTAAAGCATCTTATATCGTTTTTTGTGGGGTCCATTTTATGGCTGAAACAGCAGACATTTTAACAAAGGAGCATCAAAAGGTGTTGCTTCCTGATATGAGAGCCGGCTGTTCCATGGCGGATATGGCTAATATTCAACAAATGGAAGTAGCATGGAAGGAATTGCAACATAGATTTGGAGATACTATTATTCCATTAACCTATGTAAATTCAACAGCTGATATAAAAGCATTTGTTGGTCGAAATGGTGGAGCTACGGTAACTTCTTCTAATGCAAAAGAAATGTTAACATGGGCCTTTAGTCAAAAGGAAAAAATTCTTTTTCTTCCTGATCAACATTTGGGAAGAAATACGGCATGGGATCTTGGAATTCCGCTCGACCAGATGATTATTTGGGATCCAATCAAAAATGAACTACAAGATGAGGGAAAAGCAAAGAATAGTAGAATGATTCTCTGGAAAGGCCATTGTTCAGTTCATGAAAATTTTACTGTTGAAAACGT
Organism: Bacillus sp. AP8; assembly: GCF_000321185.1. NCBI lineage: Bacteria > Bacillati > Bacillota > Bacilli > Caryophanales > Bacillaceae > Bacillus > Bacillus sp. AP8. The sequence continues at coordinate 15,915 of NZ_CAPG01000048.1, read as the reverse complement.
TCAACAAGTACGTGAAAAATACCCAAACATTAATGTGCTTGTACATCCAGAATGTACGAGGGAAGTGGTGGAACTATCAGACTATAACGGAAGTACAAAATATATTATTGATTGTATTGAAAAAGCATCTGCTGGCACACAATGGGCAATTGGAACTGAGATGAATTTAGTAAAAAGACTTATTGATCGTCATCGTGATAAAACTATTATTTCCTTAAATCCATACATGTGTCCGTGCTTAACAATGAATCGAATTGATGCAAGACATCTATTATGGAGTTTAGATAGCATAGTGGAAAATAATCCAGTTAATGTGATTCGTGTTGATCAGAAAACTGCTGAAGAAGCACAATTGGCAATCAATCGAATGTTAGAACGTTCGTAATATATTAAAAGGGAATAATATTTTCATTGCTTTTTAATTGTAAGGGGTGTACCAACAGATTTTTAAACGGTACACTTCTTTTCATTTTGTTTTTTACTTTTGTTAAGAAATTGTAAATTTTACACTCCTAATATATAAAAAAGATGAAATTTGTTGAAAATTATGCGAAAATAAAGTGGTTTTCAATTTAGAAGTGTATAATGGCTAGAAGGGTATTTGTCTTATAACTTTTAAAGGAAGAAAGCAAATCTATTGAGATTTGTTTTCTAAATAATTTTGTCAATAAAATTAAGGCTTTTAGAACTGTAGTGAGTTTGTTACTTGTTTATCATTACATTTATGAAGGTCAAACGAAAAGATCTTGATTAGGATTTTAGGAGAGGGATGGCGTGTCAGAATATATTGTAATGTTCATAGATTTTTTTCAACAATTTGGCTATTTTGGCGTTTTATTAGCCCTTTGTTTTGAGTTTATTCCTGCTGAGATTGTATTACCGATGGCTGGATATTGGGTATCACAAGGAGAGTATAATATTCATTTGTTAGCATTAGCTGGTACAGTGGGAGGTACTCTTGGTCCACTTACTTTATATGCGTTAGGAAGATATGGTGGTAGACCGCTAGTTGTGAAATACGGGAAGTTTTTTTTAGTGAATGAAAAGCAAATTAAAGCATCCGATCAATTTTTTGAGAAGTATGGTCCAGGAGTAGCTTTCTTTGCTCGTTTTTTACCGGTCGTTCGAACAGCTATTTCTATTCCGTGTGGGATGACAAAAATGAATGTCATGAAGTTTAGTGTGTATACCTTTTTAGCGATGTATCCTATTACATATTTTTATCTGTATTTAGGAAAAAAATTGGGTGAAAATTGGGAGCAAGCTGGTCAAATATTTGATGAATATTCATTTCCGCTTGTTGGAGGATTAGTGGTTGTTATAGTGGGCTATATCCTTATAAAAAAATTTACATCGAATAAAAAGAGAGTTTCATCACAAAAAAGATATTAATATATGTAGAAAAGGTGACTTCGCAAAAAGCTGTTTTGAAGTCACCTTTATTTATTTACCCTAGGATACTAGCTTTCCGCGTGGCGTGAGACGTGCGATTGGCACTTTGAGCGCCAAGTGAACGAATTGGACGAAAAAACAAAAATCTTTAGAAAACAGTCCGATAAAAAGTAATAACATAGCTTAACAGATTGTTTTCTTGAAAGAGATATATAACGCTTTTTTATTAATGAATATTTAGAATTGATATAATAGACAGTTTGCGATGGTGATTTAATGTTACAATAATTTCAAAGTGTGTTTTTTAAATTATCTCTTCACGTATTGAATGAAAGCAGCTGATACACATATTTGTTCATCTCTTTGCATAAGTTTTCTTGAAAAAGATTAGCATTTTGCCTATTTTTTCATAGTATATATGGACATTTGCATAGGAGGGAAGCATTGTGAAGATACACATTGTCCAAAAAGGAGATACACTTTGGAAACTCGCAAAAAAGTACGGCGTGAAATTTGACGAGTTAAAAAAGTTAAATTCTCAGCTAAGTAATCCTGACATGATTATGCCTGGAATGAAAATTAAAATTCCTGGCATGGGTTCTGGAAAAGCGCCATCAACAACTAAATCGAATACAATTATTAACGTTGGATCAAAGGCTAAAAAAGAAGCACCGATTACAGGAACACAAACTATGCCTATAAAAGAGGCACCAAAAGCTAACGTAACAACTCCACCTGTTAAAGAAGCACCAAAGCCGATTGCCAAAACAGCTCCAGTAAAAGAAGTACCAAAGCCAATTGTCAAAACAGCTCCAGCAAAAGAAGCACCAAAGCCGATTGCCAAAACAGCTCCAGTAAAAGAAACGCCAAAGCCAATTGCCAAAACAGCTCCAGTAAAAGAAACGCCAAAGCCAATTGTAGCACCAACTCCAGTAAAAGAAGTTCCATTACCAATTATTGCACCAACTCCTAAAAAGGCAGCACCTATCGTGCAGCAAAAACCTGTAATGCCTTCTCCGGTGATTCCTGAAGTGGAAATGAATAATAATTACATGGTTAATATGGCCAATATGACAGTCGAACAACCACCAGCACCAGTTAGTCAACCTGTGAAAGAAGTGCAACCAAACATTGCTCCAACACCAATGCCATATCAGCCACAAATGCAAGTAGCTCAAGAAGAGTGTGTGCCAATAACTCCAATGATGCCAGGACCGGGTTTTTGTCCACCCTTTATGCCGATGCATCATCATTTTTGTGGTCCGGCACCATCCTTTATGATACATCCAATGTATATGGAGGAAAGCTCAAGTATGTGTGAACCACATGCGAACATGTATTACCACCAGCCTGGAGCAAATATGCCAACTTCACAGCAACAAATGCACCAGCAATATGGTATGCCGTTTCCTCATGAGTACATGGGACACGTACCAGAAGTATCACCGCATGGTTTACATCATCATTTTGAGTCATCTTCACACCCTGGACTACATGCGCAAGTTCATATGGAAGATCAAGATGATTGTGGTTGTGGAGATTCCGAATCAATGGCTCCAACACCGCATCAAACTGCAAATGACTATTATGGAAATCAACCCAAATTTTATCCTAATCAAAATATGAACTTTCCATCTATGCAAGAATCTATGAATATAGAAATGGAATCAATGCAACAACAGTTTTCGCAGCAACTGATGGGTAGTATGCAGCAACCAGCATACCAACAACCGATGGGTGGCATGCAGCAGCAACCAGCATACCAACAACCGATGGGTAGCATGCAGCAGCAACCAGCATACCAACAACCGATGGGTGGCATGCAGCAGCAACCAGCGTACCAACAACCGATGGGTGGCATGCAGCAGCAACCAGCGTATCAACAACCGATGGGTGGCATGCAGCAGCAACCAGCGTATCAACAACCGATGGGTGGTATGCAGCAACCAGCGTATCAACAACCGATGGGTGGCATGCAGCAGCAACCAGCATCTCAGCAACCGATGAGCGGTATGCAGCAACCGATGTATCAAGCATCGATGGGTAGTATGCGGCAATCAGCGTATCAGCAGCCGATGGATGGTATGCGACCACAGTCGTTTCAGCAAATGAATGGTATGCAGCAAGAACCATATCAAAATCAAATGAGATCTATGATGCAACCTTACCAAAATAATCAAATGATGAATTATGAAGAAAAGCACTTTCAAAGCTACGAAATCGATTATGCTACTGATTTAAGTGCAGAAGAAATGAATATAGAACAAATTCAAGATGGGGATGCTCTAGATGCGTTAAAGATGCCTAGATATGCGGATGAAAGCCTATGAGTAGCTCATATTCCGAAGAAAGTCATGAATTTCACCGTCGGTTGTTAAAAAGTACTAGGGATAGTGGTACTGGCTTGAGAAAAGCATTGAAAGTTAGAGATAATGTATATTTTGTAACTACGAACCACAAAAAATATGTAGTAAAGGGATTCTCAAGCCGTAAAAAATACGATGCTCAGAGAAAACTAACAAAGTTATTAAAACGACATGGCTTTAATCGTACGTATGACTTTATTGATCAATTTGCTCCATTTTCTTATGATGGTGAAATATATGCTTGGATTGAATATATTAAGCCCCAAAAAGATAAATTCACTTTTGAATCTTTAACCTGTAGAAAAGAAGGGTTAAAGATACTTAAGGATTTTCATAATGCCACAAGTAATTTCTATGATGAAATATCTATAAAGCATTTTGACCAATTAGAAAAATGGAAGGAAAGGTTGAAAGATTTCAAGAGAAACAAACATATTATAAATAAATATGTCTCGTCTGATTATCTACAATCATGGATTAATTGGGGAGAGTTTTCACTTAAAGGATTAGAAAAATACGAGAAATTATTATACAAAGAGAAAAATTGTATCGTACATGGTGATGTAGCTCACCATAATTTCTTTTATAGAAACGATGGCGTTTTGTATTTAATTGATTTTGATTTAATTAGTAAAGCGCCACCTTTACTTGATTATCTTCAATATTGTAATCGTATTATGCCAGATATTCGTGACAGTAATGAATTATGGAGTTACAAACAACTCCAAAAATACAAAGAGAATACGGCTTTTTTATATGCCTTAACATTTCCAACAGATATATTTAGAGAGTGGAATCGGATTGTAAGAGAAGATTTATTCTTTGATCAAGGATACCTCCATTCTGTTTGGAAATTAACTGTTGAGGAAGCGAAGCAAAGAATGAAAATTTATAAAGATATCGTCAAACTGATTAAATAACCATTTTTAATTGCAGTTAATTTGTAACAAGAAATGAATGGTTAAAATCCGTGAGATTTTTGACGGAAAAGAGAGAAAGATAAAACCTACAGTTAGAATCTTGACACTCGTTAACGGAAAATGAACGAATTAGAGCTTTTAAAAGCAAAGAACTATAACACAATAGTAAAATTAAATATAGCGCAAGAATAATATTCATTGTAATGGGAAACCTAGTTTAATGATGAAAAAGATTGTTAAACTAGAGGTGAAACCATGCACAAAAGACGTATTAGTAAACATCTATATTTAACGGCTATTATCAGCGTAATTGGCTTGTTTTTGTTTTCAGCTTGGAGTGAACGTGAATATTCTTCTGTATATGCAGATCAAATTCGTAAAATAACTTTACAAAGATTATACCTAGATGGAGAAATGGGAGAAGAGACGATTGTAAAGGAAGTAGGCTCTGTATCTGAAATTAAAGAAGTATATAAAGATTGGGAGCTTGTTTTGCAAAATGATAAAGAACTTGTTTTTCAAAAGAAAATTAATGATATTTCCCCATTGTTAAAAGCAAATGGATATTTTGGAATTACCGAGGATGGTACTTTATCGATTTTTAATGGGAAGCCTATACATTCAGATGTCATTCAATCCTTTTTTCAAATTGATGTGGAAATGCTAGAAACGAAAAAACATAATGAGCTAGTCGAAGGTATACCAGTGAAAGATAAAAAACATTACGAATCTGTGTTAGAAGTATTTGAACAATATATGGAGTAATGACAAAAAGCTTGATGTTTCAATTTTAAACTATCAAGCTTTTTTATTAAGATAGTTGCTGTTGATACGTAAAAGTGAGATCTTACTACTTATTTATAGGAAATAAAGACTATAAAAAAAGTAATATCATTGAAATGAGAGATTGATGCTTTTCTTATAAAAAAAATGCTTGTTCGGTTTTTTTTATGTGATTTATGATACAATGATTTACAGAAAAAGATTGGAGCGAAGCAGTTTGTACGATTATATTAAAGGTTCGGTTCAATTTGTTGGACCACATTATATTGTTATTGAAAATGGTGGGATCGGGTATCGGATAATGGCACCTAATCCTTTTGTTTTTTCTATAAGTGATCAGACGATAAAAGTTTATACGTATCATTATGTAAGAGAAGATATTATAGCACTCTATGGTTTTAAAACACAGGAAGAAAAAGCGTTATTTGAAAAGCTACTAAATGTTACAGGGATCGGACCAAAAGGGGCTCTGGCTATACTTGCTTCAGGTCAAGTTGAACAAGTAGTCCAAGCTATAGAAAATGAAGATGATAAATTCCTAGTTAAGTTTCCGGGAGTTGGAAAAAAAACCGCTGCCCAAATGATATTAGATTTAAAAGGAAAGCTAGAAAATATCGTGCCAGATTATTTCCCAAATTTATTTAATAACGCACTTGAAACTACTCATCGTGGAAATAATGATGAATTAGAAGAAGCAATGGAAGCACTAAAAGCATTAGGATATTCCGATCGTGAAATAACTAAAGTTAGTAAAGCTCTTCAGAAAGAACATAAAACTACAGAAGAATATATTAAGATGGCGTTACAATTGCTTTTAAAATAGGAGGTGGAATGTGTGGAAGAACGTATTGTTCAATCAGAGGTCGAGTCAGAAGAATTATCCTTTGAGCAAAACTTGCGCCCCCAGCAGCTTCAGCAGTACATTGGGCAGAGTAAAGTAAAAGAAAACTTACAAGTATTTATTGAAGCTGCAAGAATGCGACAAGAAACACTTGATCATGTTCTTCTTTACGGCCCTCCAGGATTAGGAAAAACAACGCTTGCAACCATTATTGCCAACGAAATGGGAGTTAATATACGAACTACGTCTGGACCTGCTATTGAAAGACCTGGTGATTTAGCAGCTATCCTAACAGCTCTAGAACCAGGAGATGTACTGTTTATTGACGAAATACATCGTTTACCACGTACCGTTGAAGAAGTATTATACCCTGCTATGGAGGATTATTGCTTAGATATCGTTCTTGGAAAAGGTCCACAGGCTAGAAGCGTACGTCTAGATTTACCTCCGTTTACATTAGTAGGGGCTACTACTCGAGCAGGATCATTATCAGCACCACTACGTGATCGTTTTGGTGTATTAAGTCGGTTAGAGTATTATACAGAGGAACAATTAAAATGCATCGTTTCAAGGACAGCAGAAATTTTACAAACAGAGTTAGATGATGTGGCTGCACTTGAAATTGCGCGAAGATCGAGGGGAACACCAAGGATTGCAAATCGTTTACTAAGGAGAGTACGTGATTTTGCTCAAGTAAAAGGTTCAGGAGATATAACGATTGAGCTTGCTCGCTACTCATTAGAATTGATGCAAGTAGATCGATTAGGGTTAGATCATATTGATCATAAACTATTAAAAGGAATTATTGAAAAATTCCGCGGTGGTCCAGTTGGGGTAGAAACGATAGCAGCCAGTATTGGTGAGGAATCTACTACCATTGAAGATGTGTATGAGCCTTATCTTTTACAAATCGGTTTTTTACAGCGAACTCCTCGTGGTAGAATAGCTACCTCAGCAGCTTATCACCATTTTGGAATGGAGATACCAGAATCATGAATTCCTTACCAAAATTGTTGATGATTATCGGTGGCGTGCTTTTGGTTCTTGGTTTTTTTATGCAGTTTATTAAACTAGGTCGTTTGCCAGGAGATATTGTTATTAAAAAGGAAAACGCAACTTTTTACTTTCCGATTGTAACGAGTATAATAGTTAGCGTACTTATATCTGCTATTCTTTTTATTATAGGAAAGCTTAGATAAAGTGACATACATGAAAACAGGATGTGACAACATTGAAAGTCGATTTATTTGACTTCCATTTACCAGAGGAATTAATTGCACAAACGCCTCTGAAAAATAGGGAAGCAAGTCGTTTAATGGTATTAAATAAGCAAACAGGTGAAACATCAGACGAAGTGTTCAGTAATATTGTTGAACATTTAAATCCGGGAGATTGTATTGTGTTAAACGATACAAAAGTATTACCTGCAAGGCTTTTTGGTATGAAGGAAGACACAGGGGCTAAAGTTGAAATGCTTCTGTTAAAGCAAGATGAGGAAGATGTTTGGGAAGTGTTGGTTAAGCCGGCGAAGCGCGTTCGAAAAGGGACAACAATTGTTTTTGGTGATGGTGCACTTAAAGCAGTTTGTCAAGATGAGTTAGAACAAGGTGGTCGAATCGTAAAATTCGAATATGATGGTGTTTTTTATGAAATACTAGATCAACTAGGTACAATGCCTCTTCCTCCATATATAAAAGAGCAATTAGCGGAACAAGACCGTTACCAAACTGTGTACGCTAAAGAGCGAGGATCAGCGGCAGCTCCAACGGCTGGTTTGCATTTTACTGAAAGACTATTAGATGAAGTGCGTAATAAAGGTGTGCATGTTGCTTTTATCACGCTTCATGTAGGTTTAGGGACATTCCGACCAGTTAGTGTCGAGGATATTGCTGATCATGATATGCATGCTGAGTATTATCATATGACAGAAGAAACAGCGGATTTATTAAATTCCGTGAAATCTAAAGGTGGGCGTATCATCACAGTCGGAACAACTTCAACTAGAACATTAGAAACAATTGCAAGCAGACATAATGGTCATTTTGTCGCAGAAAGTGGCTGGACAGATATTTTTATTTTTCCAGGCTATGAATTTAAAGCTATTAATGCTATGATTACGAATTTTCACCTGCCAAAGTCAACGCTTATGATGTTGATTAGTGCGTTAGCAGGTCGTGAACATGTACTGGCTGCCTACAAAAAAGCTGTAGAAAAAGAATATCGCTTTTTTAGTTTTGGCGATGCCATGTTAATTATGTAAGTTGAAAAAAGAGAAGGGAAGAAATAAATTTGACAGCAATTCGCTATGAACTGATTAAAACGTGTAAGCAAACAGGGGCAAGATTAGGAAGAGTACATACTCCTCACGGCTCTTTTGATACCCCTTGCTTTATGCCAGTTGGAACACTAGCTACGGTAAAAACAATGTCACCTGAGGATTTAAAAGAACTTGGAGCGGGCATCATATTAAGTAATACGTATCATTTATGGCTTCGACCAGGACATGATATCATTAAAGAAGCTGGTGGTTTACACAAGTTTATGAACTGGGATCGTGCTATTCTTACAGATTCAGGTGGTTTCCAAGTTTTTAGTTTAAGTGATTTCCGAAGAATTGAAGAAGAAGGTGTTCATTTTAGAAATCATTTAAATGGAGATAAATTATTTTTATCACCAGAAAAAGCAATGGAAATTCAAAACGCTCTAGGTTCGGATATTATGATGGCATTCGATGAATGCCCACCATTTCCAGCTACTTTTGATTATATGAAAAAGTCTGTTGAAAGAACTTCACGTTGGGCTGAAAGATGTTTGAAGGCACATCAACGTCCAAATGATCAAGGGTTGTTCGGAATTGTTCAAGGTGGAGAATATGAAGAACTTCGTAAACAAAGTGCAAGAGATTTAGTTTCACTAGATTTCCCTGGATATGCAATTGGTGGTCTATCAGTTGGAGAACCAAAAGATATTATGAATAGAATGTTAGAGTATACAACTCCGCTATTACCAAGTGATAAACCTCGCTATTTAATGGGTGTAGGATCTCCTGACTCTCTAGTAGATGGAGCACTACGTGGTGTAGATATGTTTGACTGTGTATTACCGACTCGAATTGCGCGAAATGGTACTTTGATGACTAGTAATGGCCGTTTAGTCGTTAAGAATGCAAAATATGCACGTGATTTTGGCCCTCTTGATGAAAATTGTAATTGTCATGTGTGCAGAAATTACAGTAGAGCGTATATTCGCCACTTAATAAGATGTGACGAAACATTCGGAATTCGATTAACTACTTATCATAACCTATATTTTCTGTTAAACTTAATGAAGCAAGTCCGTCAAGCGATTATGGATGATCGTTTGGGTGACTTCAAAGAAGAGTTTTTCGAACAATATGGTTTCAACAAGCCGAATGCGAAGAATTTCTAAAAATCTTATATATTATTAAATGAAAGGAGTGGAATTATGGCAAATACATTAGCAACGATTGGACCACTATTATTGATGTTCGTATTGTTTTACTTCTTACTAATTCGTCCTCAACAAAAAAGGCAAAAAGCTGTACAAACAATGCAAAATGAACTTCAAAAAGGTGACAAAATCGTTACAATCGGTGGATTACATGGTTTTGTTGATTCGATTGACGAAAGTACAATCGTAATTAAATGTGGTGATGGTAGCCGTCTTACATATGATCGCGCAGCAATTCGTGATGTTGTTGAGAAGAGTACTACTATTGGTTGATATGAAAAAGAGGATGTTCAAAAGTTTTTTGCTTTTGGACATCCTCTTTATTTTTGTCTTCTGTTGGTCGGGAGGCCTTACAGGATGTAGGTCACAGAGGCGTTGCCTCAGGAGTGGTGCTTTTAACCTCTGCTCCTTGTAACAACTGCGTTTACGCTGTTCTTATTTCTCGGTTCCTCCGGATATATTAACCCCTAAGATACCGCCCATCATACTTATTAGAATATAACAAAGTGATTGAATCCACTCTCTAGCTGTAAAGGAAGTGTCATGGCCAAGATACTGAAATAATAGAATGATGAGGGTATATAATAAACCAGTGCCTCCACCAACCAGCCATCCTTGTTTTTTTCCTTTTCCTCCTGAAATGATTCCTCCGATAAAAATAGAAATGAATGATAAAATTAAAATGATATATGAAAGTGAAGATTCGGTTAAAGCAGTGAAGCGTAATAAAATTGAAAAGATTAGGCTGAAAATTAGAGCAAATATAAAAATCGTTATGGTACCGTAAAGGATGGCAGATCCCATTTTTTTCGTTTCCATATTGAAACTCCTTTCTAAACTATGAAAATTCCCTTTTGTACAAGCATATGAGGCGGTTGAGTCAAATAGAACTGTCTTCATTTATAGGAGAACAATAATTGCGTAATGTTTTACAAAAACTGTGGGAAACTAATGATGATTATTTTCGTAAGAGAGGAATTAACAAGTGGAAAGTATGATTTTTATTTCTGTAAGAACGGTTTTTCTGTATTTTATTATTCTGCTTATTTTTCGCTTAATGGGAAAAAGGGAGATTGCAGAATTAAGTGTGCTAGATTTAATTGTCTTTATGATGATTGCAGAGTTAGCAGTAGTAGCAATAGATGATCTGAAACTCCCGTTATTTGAAGCGATTTTGCCTATGATTATTTTATTAATCATTCAAATTGTATTGTCTCTTATTTCATTAAAAAGCCAAAAATTCAGGAATCTAATTGATGGTACACCGACTATTATCATCAATAATGGGAAAATTGATGAAAGGGCAATGCGAAAACAAAGATATAATTTTGATGATTTATTGGAGCAATTACGAGAAAAAGATGTTTTTAACGTAGCAGACATTCAATATGCGATCTTGGAGCCTTCTGGTGAATTATCTGTTATGAAAAAGCCCTCCTCATCAAATAAGAACAATACACCTTTACCTCTTCCATTAATACTTGATGGTAAAGTACAAGAAGAAAATTTATCGTTTTTGAATGTAACGAATGAATGGTTAATGCAACAGCTACAAAAACAAGGCTATAATCAGGTACAAAATATTTCTTACTGTAGCTTCGGAGATAAAGGTGAACTTTATATTGATGAGTTGGAATCTTAACGTTTAAAAGGTAGAAAAGATCGAATCTCCTTCAAAGTAATCACTTTTAACATTAAAGATAGAGTCATAAAGATCAAAACTGTAATGGCTATGGCGATATATAGCGAAGATGTAACCTCTATATATTTATAAAACATATGACCTGTCCATCCTGAAATAACAGTGATGATAATCGTTAATATATAGCTACGGAACTCTAAAAAAATCGGAATCCGTTTAGCTACAGTTGCAAAATGTAAAAAAGTTACAAGGACAATGCTGGCCGCAAATCCCATAGCTGTTCCCATTATTCCTAGCTGTGGCTGTGATGAAAGGATAAAAATTAAGGCAAGCTTAACAATAGCCCCAATCAAACTATTCATCATTGCTGCTCTGGCTAAATTTAATGCTTGTAGCACAGATTGTAAGGGCATTTGATAATAGGCAAATATACAGATAGGTGCAAGATATGTAATGAATATAGCCGCGTTTGTTTTTCCGTACATTAAGTTCATAATAGGGTCTGCAAAAACGAAAAGAATGACGATTGCTAAACAGCCAGTAAAAAAGGTTATACGTAATGCTTGATGAAGACGATGAGACACTAATTTAATATTTCCAACAGCTTGTGCCTCACTAATAGCAGGTACGAGAGATGTTGATAAAGCCATTGTAATAAAAGAAGGAAGCATGAGCAGTGGCCATGCGTATCCCATAAGCTCACCGTATTGCGAAGTTGCAAGAGCGGTAGATACACCTGCAATCGCTAAGCTTTGTGCTACAACGATAGGCTCGAAGAACCAAGAAATATTACTAATTAATCGGCTTCCTGTTGAAGGTAAGGCAATACTTAGTAATTGCTTAAGAGTTTCCTTGCCATTTGATACCTGTAAAAAGAAGTTTTTTCGAAATCTGAAATGCTTTTTTAATTTAAATAATGTCAATAAATAAGTTAAGGAAGCTAACTCACCAATTACAGAAGAAAACATGGCTGCTGCAGCGGCGTATTCAATACCATATGGAAGAAAAGCTTTTGTCATAAAGGCGATTAGAGCAATCCGAATTATTTGCTCTAATATTTGTGAATAGGCAGAAGGTTTCATATTTTGTTTTCCTTGAAAATAACCTCTGATTACAGCGGATACAGCTACAATTGGAATAATCGGTGTGATGGTTAATAATGGCCAATAAATTCGATCGTCTGTAAAAAGATTTTGTGATAGCCATGGAGCTAAAAGCATTAATGCGGGAGTGAAAATTACCGATAAACCTAATGTTACACTCAGTGAAACTACAAGGATTTTTTTAATTCGTTTTTCATCTCTTACAGCATTTGCTTCAGCAACAAATTTAGCAATGGCAACTGGTAAGCCGAGTTGAGTAATTGTAATAACAAGAAATAGAGATGGTAGAGCCATCATATATAAGCCTACACCTTCTCCTCCGATAACCCGTGCAACGACAATTCGATTAATAAATCCTAATACTCTAGTGATTAACCCGGCAGTAAGCAGGATTAAGGTACCTTGAAAAAACTTTGACATTTTAGTATTCCCTGCCTTCTCAAAATAGTCATAATCATCTATTATTAACTATATGCAACAAGGTGGACAAAGCATGACAAACTAGCTGTATATTCTTGTAAATGAAGGAGAAAGGGACGCGATGAAGAAAAGTCATTGTTTTGAAAAGTATCGTTCAAAATTACAACCGGCATTACAAAGTAAACGTGAAGAGTTCATACTACTAGGATATACAGAAGTAACAGACGACTATATTTGGGATTTTATGACGAAGAAAAAATGGAAAAAAGCAAACGAGGATGCGTTACTTCATCAGTTAGTAAATGATGTTTTGTCCGTGAAAATAGGGGAGTATATGCATTATGCAACAGTCGAAGCGTTTAAAGAAGCACAGAAAAATAATGTACCTGATTTAGATTCTTTTAGGGATTTATTTACATAATAATCGCATATTTGATAACAATCTAAAATTGACAGTCGAAAAAAATTGAATCATAATAATGTAGGAGATTTATTACGAATTTCAAAAAAATGTCTATATAATTTGATCTGTTTTAATAAATGGAAAATGGATTGCTTTTTTGTTTGTGCCATATCTTTCTCTATGAAATCATTATTTGATGAACTATAATAATCATTTCTTTCATACTGCAAGATCAGGCCTAAAAGTTTTAAGGAGGCTTATACATAATGGTTAAAAGATCAAGAATTGTTTCGTTCCTTCTTCTTGTCATTTTGATTTTTTCAGTGATGGGAACGACAACAAATGGAATTTTGAAAGATGTAAAACTTGGTTTAGACCTTCAAGGTGGATTTGAAGTTTTATATGAAGTTAAAACGGAAGATAACTCTAAGGTTACGGATGACGTTTTAAAAAGCACGGTCGCTGCTCTAGAACGACGAGTTAACGTACTAGGAGTAAGTGAACCTAGCATTCAAATTGAAGGTACGAATCGAATTCGTGTTCAATTAGCTGGTGTTAAAGATCAAAATAACGCTCGAGAAATTCTTTCTACTTCTGCTAAGCTTTCTTTCAGAGATTATAATGATAAAGAAATGTTAACAGGTAAAGATTTGAAAGAAAATGGTGCGAAGCAAACTTTTGATGGAAACACAAGTAGCCCTGTTGTTGAAGTCACTTTAAAGGATGCTAAAAAGTTTAAAGAAGTAACTCAAAAGATTTCCTCTATGCCAGAACCAACAAATGTACTAGCTATTTGGTTAGATTTTGAAGAAGGTAAAAACTCGCTAAGTAAGGGAGAAGAGCAAAGTAATTTAATTTCTGCTCCTCGTGTTAGCCAAGTATTTGATCAAAATACCGTTTTAATTACGGGTAATTTTACAATAAAAGAAGCACAAAATTTAGCAAATATGCTAAACGCAGGGGCTTTACCAGTTGATTTAGAAGAAATCTATTCATCTTCAGTAGGTGCTCAATTTGGACAAACTGCTTTAGATAAAACAATTCTAGCTGGAATCATTGGTATTGCTGCAATCTTTATATTTATGGTAGCTGTGTATCGCTTCCCAGGTATTATTGCGATTATTACATTGTCTGTTTATATTTATTTAATAATGTTAGTATTTAATTGGATGCATGCTGTCTTAACACTGCCAGGAATAGCTGCCTTAATATTAGGGGTAGGTATGGCCGTCGATGCGAATATAATCACGTATGAGAGGATAAAGGATGAAATTCGTGTAGGTAGAAGCATTAAATCGGCTTATAAAATTGGTAATAAGCATTCGTTAGGTACAATTATTGATGCAAATATTACAACGTTACTTGCTGCAGCTGTTATGTTCTTTTATGGTAATAGTTCTGTAAAAGGTTTTGCTACAATGCTTATTATCAGTATTTTCATGAGTGTTTTAACAAATGTATTCGGAACACGTTTATTTATGGGACTATGGATTAATAGTAACTTCCTAAACAAACGTCCAGGTTGGTTCGGTGTGAATAAAAAAGAAATTCACAACCTAAAAGATTTCAATGATACTTTACACTTACCAACTAAATTTGATAAGTTTGATTTTGTTAAGAGACGTAAGATCTTTTATTCCTTATCAGTTGCTGTAACGATTATTGGGATTATTTTCTTGTTCGTATTTAAGTTGAATTTAGGAATCGACTTTACTAGTGGTACTCGTTTAGAGGTAACTTCTAATAAAGTTATTTCAGAGCAACAGATTAAATCAGATTTGAATGAACTGAAAATAAAAGGTGACGATATCGTCTTCTCTGGTGATAACAATAAAACAGCTGTTATTCGAACAGTAGATACGCTAGATAAGAAAGAAATTCTAGAAGTGAAATCTTATTTCAAGGATAAATATGGACATGAACCAAATGTAAGTGCGGTTTCTCCAACAGTAGGTAAAGAGCTTGCGAAAAATGCCTTTATTTCTGTTATTATCGCTTCTATTGGGATTATTCTATATGTATCTGTACGATTTGAATGGAGAATGGGTGTACCAGCCGTTATAGCTTTATTACATGATGCTTTCTTCATCATAACGTTATTTAGTGTTCTTCGATTAGAAGTAGATTTGACCTTTATTGCTGCCGTATTAACAATTATCGGATACTCGATAAATGATACAATTGTTACATTCGACCGTGTTCGTGAAAATCTAATGAAAAAACGACAACTTCGAACAATTGAGGATATTGAAGAAATTGCAAATATCAGTATTCGCCAGACATTGATTCGTTCGATTAATACAATCTTAACAGTACTAGTCGCTGTTATTGCACTTTGTATTTTCGGTAGTGAAGCAATTCGAACATTCTCTATTGCGTTGTTAATCGGTCTATTATGTGGCGTTTATTCTTCAATCTTCATTGCTACTCAACTGTGGGTGGATTTAAAAGAAAAAGAGCTGAAGAAAAAAGGCGTTTTGAAAACATATAAAGAAAAGAAAAAGAATAAAGACGAAGCACAAGTATAATTTTGATAAAAAAACTGCGGAAATAATTTCCGTAGTTTTTTTTATA